>CAZBBQ010000212.1:0-3475 GCA_964489745.1 uncultured Desulfobacteraceae bacterium | reverse complement strand
TCATGTTAATTGATTCTCATGCACATTTGGATATGAAGCAGTTTGACTCGGATAGGGATCAGGTTATTGATAGGGCTGTATCTGCTGATGTAAAATATATAATTACTGTGGGCATTGATATCATAAGTTCTCGTAATGCAGTAAAATTAACCACACGCTATCCTTCTATTTTTGCCACAGCAGGAATTCACCCCCATAATGCTGATAATGCGAATAAAAATGATCTTGAGCAAATTGCATTAATAGCACAACAAGAGAAAATTATTGCCATTGGTGAAATAGGGCTTGATTTTTTCCGCAACCGCTCAGCCAGAAAAAAACAAATAGAGGTGTTTACACAACAGCTTGCCGTTGCTACCTCTCTTGATCTCCCTGTTGTAATTCATGACAGGGAAGCCCACACAGAGACTGTAAACATACTCTCCTCTTTCAAAAAAGACGGGCTACACGGCATGATACACTGTTTTTCAGGGGACTACAAACTGGCAAAAACCTTTATCAATATGGGGTATTACATTTCTATTCCTGGTACTGTAACATTTAACAATGCGAGCCAGATTCAGGATGTTGTCAGAAGAGTTCCTTTAAATAGATTGCTTTTGGAAACAGATGCTCCTTTTCTTGCCCCTATACCATATAGAGGCAAAAGGAATGAACCATCTTACATTATTCATACTGCGCAAAAAATAACAAACCTACGAGGCATCTCATTTGAGGAACTATCGTATCAAACGAGTAAAAATGTCTGCGAATTATTTAACCTTTCTTTTCCTGAATGATGAGTCACCATCCTATTGATAAAAATAATCCACTTGTTCTAGCTTCAATTTCACCCAGACGAAAGGCCATTCTGAAACAGATTGGAATTCCCTTTGAGTCAGCTGGAAGCACTATTGATGAGAGCCTTCACCGGGAAATGAAACCTGCGGATAGTGCCTGCCATATTGCCAAACAAAAGGTTGAATCAATCGAGCAAACTTATAGAAATCGCTGGATACTGGGCGCCGATACGATAGTAGTAATAAATACAACCATTTTTGGTAAGCCAAAGAATTCTGAGGAGTGCCATGATATGCTTCTGAGCTTAAAAGGAAAAACTCATGAGGTTTTTACCGGGTTCTGCATTCATGATCCAGGAAAAAAACTTGTGCACCGTGAAGCAGTTATGACAAAGGTAACAATAAAGGAATTGAGTGATATCGAAATTGCGGCCTATGTTAATACAGGTGAACCTTTTGGAAAGGCAGGCGCCTATGCAATTCAAGGGATTGGTTCTTTTATGATTGAACAAATTAACGGATCATACACCAATGTAGTAGGACTACCAGTATTTGAGGTAGTAAATGCTCTTGTGAGGTGTGGGGGACTTAAATGCTTCCCTCTCAACTTTTCCCCTTCCCTCCCCTAAAAAACCTCCTTTCAATCAAGAGGATATCCTTTAACCATCATAGTTAACAAACTACTTTCTTGCTTGACACAAAACTCTCATTTCACTACTCTTTTTTATTACAAAGAGGAGTGTCTATCGCTCATCTTTAGAAAATAATCGTCGCATACAAATATTCTTCCATGATTTACTTTTATGCTCTTTTCCTTAATTGATGGTAAAACTACTCAATCAGGATAAAAAATATTGTGGCCCATGACTTCGCAGCGCACTTAGCAGAGATAAAATAGGCAACAGCCAATTCTAAATACTGGAGAGTTGTATCATGTCAGAGCTTTTCAAGCTTATTGGAGTAGAAGTGCAAGATATTTCGGTATTGTTGTTTCTCGCCACTGCAATTGGTTTCCTTTTGATAATTTTGGCATGCCGATTGATAGGACGCATTGTTCCTTTTAGACAGCACCGAAAAATTGTATGGATGCTTGATATCATATTATTACCCACATTAATCCTCAGCGTTGGACTTCTTCTTAACAAGGTCATTGGATTTGAAGCAGCGGACTTTAGCAAGGATCTACGTGTACTCACTACAACCCTTCTCTGGCTTGTAGGTGCATGGTTGTTGACAAGAGGCCTGGAACTCTTTTTGTGGTCAACAGGGTTTAAAAAAGCAACTGGTTCCGAACCCCCGCGTTTACTTCGCGGCCTGGTTACTATTGCTATCTATGTTTTAGCCTTTTATGGAATATTAACCTTTGTTTTTGAGCGTCCAGTCACTGGTTTACTCGTCTCTACAGGTATCGTGGCTGGTGTCCTTGGGCTTGCCATGCAGAACGTCTTGTCTGATTTATTTGCAGGCCTTGCGATTACAATCGAAAACCCGTATAGTTTGGGTGATTGGATCGAGCTCAAAGACGGAACAATTGGAAGGGTGCTTGACATTAGCTGGCGATCGACGCGGTTGCTATCATGGAATAACAGTATATACGTTGTGCCGAACAATGTTGCAGCAAGCAGTATTATTCATAATTACGATTTGCCTGATAAACGCTATGCGTATTGGTTTTATGTGTCTGTTGACAGCGAAATTCCACTCAATATGGTGCGGCAGCTGCTTTTGGAAGCAGCTCTGAGTTGTAAAAGTGTACTCAAAAATCCCCTTCCCACTGTAAGGATTGGAGATGTAACGAGTCAACCTTTTACATACATGGTCTATGTCTACTTTGTAGACTTTCCTTCACATTGGGCTGCAAAGAGTGATCTTTTCTCATGCATCCAGTCCTCTTTAGCCAGGTCCGGAATCTCACCAAGTGCCATAAAATATGAGATTGCCACACGAAAAGCACCAACTCTTGAAGTAAAGGAACCAACCATTGAGGAATATCTTCATAGAGTTCCTATTTTTCAAACACTGTCTGAGAATGAAATCGAAGGGCTCGCTCGCTCATGTAAAATTCGGTCGTTTGAAACAGGAGAAATACTCATACGAGAAGGCAACCCAGACAGTTCTCTTTTTGTCATCTCCTCAGGTGTGGTTTCAATTATCAAGAACGATGGCAAAGGCCAATATATAGAGCTATCCCGGCTGGGTAACAGCGAATGCTTTGGAGAAATGTCACTCCTCACTGGTGAGCCACGGTCAGCAACTGCAAAGGCCATTACCTATGTTGAGGCAATTACAGTCCCTAAGGAAGCTTTGGCAGAGCTTTTTACTATGAAACCTGATCTCAGTAACGAGTTGGCTGAAATTATGGCCACGAGGCGAGCTCAAACAGAAGGTCTTATTGATTCCAAAAACATGCAGTCCGCTTCGCGTTCGGTAAAGGGGTATGCAAAAGAGGTGTTATCAAAAATTCGCTCTTTTTTTTCTCTTGATTAACTTTATTCATTCCCTTTACTGGGTTACATGCATAACTTTTTCAGCTCGGACTTTATTTCCGCTGTCTTATTTTATAGTTTCTTTTTGTTAAATAATCACCCAATGCTATTGAAGTCAAAATCACTAACGGTATAGACACCATTAGCCTAATTATTGTAAATTTTATCCCCATAAAAGATGTCTCAAATATTGCCATCGGGACTCTACAT
>CAZBBQ010000211.1:0-3484 GCA_964489745.1 uncultured Desulfobacteraceae bacterium | reverse complement strand
TGAATGAAAAAGATTATTTCAAACCAGGAAACATTGGCTTGCCAGTTTTTGACATAGGATTGTGCAAAATAGGTATGCTTGTTTGCTTTGATTGGATATTTCCGGAGGTATGGAGAATAGTAGCATTAAAAGGTGCGGAAATCATTTGTCACCCTTCTAACCTTGTATTGCCAGGGCTCGCTCAGAAGGCTGTCCCAATCCATGCGCTCACCAATCGTATTTATACTATCACTGCAAACAGGATTGGAACCGAGGGAGATTTATCCTTTACAGGTCTTTCAACAATTGCAAATCCAAATGGCGACATACTTTTCCAAGCTTCTAAGACGAAAGAAGAAACTGTTGTGAAAGATATTGATATTAGATTGGCAAGAGATAAAATAATTACAAAGAAAAATGATCTCTTCAACGATCGAAGACCAGAGGAATACTCATTTTTGACAGAAAAACGTCGCAAAGGCTAAAACGTTAAGATCTTCACATACCTTTTTTTCTCAACGTGGGTGAAAAAAATAGTGAGATCGCAATTTATGGCTATACCATTATATTGATTTAGCAGGAGTTAGTTCATGATTGATAATAAAGAAATTTTGGCAAACGTTACAATTAACGAAGAAATTGCAAAAAAACTCTTTGAAATCGAGGTGAGTATTCTCTCCATCGGCAATTTTAAAGACCTTTTCGAAAAATTACTTCTATTAATTGAAGAAAAGTTTGGAATCCCTCATGTGTGGATTTCCATCATCAAAGAAAACGATATTTCACATGTTTTAGAGGCATTAGAATCATCACAATTGCTCAAGGAACGTCTGAACATTGTGGAAAGAGCGGTATTCTTAGACCTCGTCAAAGATAAAAAAACTCCAATGTTAGTCAACTCCTATCTGAGGCCTTTTTATAGGCTGCTGCCGAAAAATGAAAAGTATTTTGCAAAGTCACTGGCCATTGTCCCCCTTATTCTTGACGATGAGGTGATCGGCAGTTTGAACCTTGGTGATTTTTCAGGCTTCCGCTTTCAACCGAATATGGATACTTTTTTTCTTTCCCAAATCTCTGTGAAGATCTCTATTTGTCTTTTAAACGTCACCGCTCGGGAAAAGCTCAATTACCTTGCAACAAGAGACGGCCTTACCGGTCTTTTTAACCGAAGGGAAATGGAGAACCTATTGGAACGAGAACTAAGCCGGGCTATTCGCTACAGCACTCCTTTATCCTTGTTATTCATTGATTGTGATGACTTTAAAATGGTGAATGATTCCTATGGTCATAGCTGTGGAGATGCCCTGCTTCAGTACTTATCACATCAAATACTCGGGATAATCCGAAAAGACGATACAGCTTTCAGACCTGGCGGTGATGAGTTTGTTATTATTCTGCCCAATCAAACCTCAAATGAAGCAATAAAGGTCTTGAAGCGACTCCGCAGCTTTTTTGATAAAAATCCGTTGAAATACGAAGATTCTATTATCCCTGTTTCCTTTAGCTGCGGAATAGCATCTACCGAAGATAAAGAAATTAAGACTTCTGAAGCTCTTTTAAATAAAGCAGACGAAAATCTCTATGAAGCCAAAACCCAAAAAAAGGCGTAGGAATTCACAATAATTCTATACGAATTGTATAGAAACGAGTGCATGAAAAAAACAGGAAAGTGAAGATATAAGTAAAATAAGTGAAAAATCCCTCATACATGGTATGATGTTTTCCACCATAGCGTCTGCAGAAATCAGTTCTCTGGCAATAAACACCTCTCTTTCAAATCTATCTCGTGTAGGAGAAGGCCAGTATATGAATGTCACTATCCAAGCTGTATCAGAGACATTTGGTGTCCCCTATTACACGAAAGGGCGACCTAAAGATTACTCATGCCTTACAGGCGTATTTTGCTCGTATAAAATAATAATGCAAGATATCTCCATTTCCTGTTTTTCAGAATCTGCACCATCATAAGGTAGAAGGCGATGAAATGGGACAACAGCGACCTCTTCTGTCATGATTTAACTTCCACCCCGCAACCGGAAATCGGGAAGATCCTGGTGACCGGCGCCACCGGTTACATAGGAGGGCGCCTTGTTCCAGAACTCCTGTATAGGGGGTACCAGGTAAGGGTGATGTTGAGAGCAGACTCTCCAGAATATAACGAATTATGGCCGGACGTTGAGATAGTGGTAGCAGATGCCTTGGAAATAAACAGTTTAAAAAAAGCTTTCGACGGGATTCACACGGCCTATTACTTAATCCACTCTTTGCTTCTCGGGCAAAAGAAGTTTGAAGATGCAGATGTCCAGGCAGCCATTAATTTCATGAGAGCTGCTGAAGAGAAAAAAGTTAAGAGAATAATTTACCTTGGAGGCCTTGGTGATATCCGAACAAACCTTTCGGCTCATTTGAGAAGCAGGGCGATCGTAGCGCAGGAACTCGAGAAAGGAAAAGTTTCAACGACCATTCTTCGAGCGGCTATCATCATCGGCTCGGGAAGTGCATCATACGAAATTATCCAGCATCTGGTGAAAAACGTCCCTCTACTTCCTATCCCCGACTGGGCATTGACTAAATGCCAACCAATCGGCATTCGCGATGTAATCAAGTATCTTGTCGGTGTGATGGAGGTACCCGAAACAAGTGGAAAATCTTTCGATATAGGTGGCAAAGATATTCTGACCTATGAAATGATGCTGAAAATTCTGGCCGACTTGTATGGCAAAAAACGGTTTTTCATACCCTTCCCTTTTCATATGATCAGGGTTTTTGCTTATCTTGTAAGCCTTTTTACCCCAGTACCTGCCCCAATCACCTCGTGCCTCATTGAAGGAGTCAAGAATCAAGTCATTTGTCAGAATAATGATATTAAAAAATTTCTACCCTTTCAAACGATATCATATAAAGAAGCTCTTCTAAGAGCCATGTCTCGTGAAGAACAGGACAATGTGTACACACGATGGTCTGATGCCTATCCCCCAGCTCATGAACTTGCCATAAAACTTAATGAACTTAAAGAGGCTCCCTCTTATACATATGCAACCTCTCTCCTCACAAAAAAGAGCGCCTCTTTACTTTTTTCTTCCATCTGCAAAATTGGTGGCAAAGAAGGTTGGTTTAACAATAACTGGATTTGGAAACTAAGAGGAATGTTTGATCGAATAATTCTTGGAGTTGGAACTTCTCGTGGAAGAAGAAGTACCTCCAGCTTAAGAATAAATGATGTTATAGGATTTTGGCGTGTCGAAGACCTTAAGCATGATGAGATGCTTCTCTTGCGGGCCGAGATGAAGTTACCAGGCAGGGCATGGTTAGAATTCAGGATTGATAAGGTAGAGTGCAAAAACCGTTTGTCCGTAAAAGGTTATTATCAAACCCGAGGTATCTTTGGAAAAATTTACTGGTATATTTTTCTGCCTTTTCACAATATAATTTTTAATGATCTCATAAAACAGATTGAAAAAAGAAGCTAACATTATTTGTTTTATCCTGTTCTTCATGTAAGATT
>CAZBBQ010000210.1:0-3523 GCA_964489745.1 uncultured Desulfobacteraceae bacterium | reverse complement strand
GCCCCAGAGAAACAAAAGATAAAAAAGGTTTCACGGGGTAAACTTAGCTGTTACAAGAGTAAATTTCACCCCAGTTAAATAGTCCTGAGGAATTTAACGGGGCGCGCGGGGTAAACCCCAGTGAAATAGGTTCGTTTTTGAACCTTTGCTTCGCAATTTCACGGGGCAAGCATAGCTGATAGGAAGTTTGAGTTGCGAGGTGCGTGTTTCGGGCTTGCCCGCCGTCAGTGTGGCGGGTTGCGTGTTACGAGTTGAGGGTTGCGAGATAAGAGGAATGCATGTGAAGAACAGAGGTTATTGAAGCTGACCACGTAATCCCCACACGAAAGATAGGAGCGCCAATCCACAAATTACTCCTGATACAAGACCGGTTGCAAGTATCCCCCCTGCTAGCCAGATATGACTTCCTATTAATGAGCCGATGACGCGACCCAAACCACTTGCTGCAAAGAACCCAGACATCATTGTTGCTCGCGATAAGGGTAACAACTCTGTTGACAGAGACAACGACGAGACAATGGTAAATTCAAAGATTAAAAAAAGAGCAAACAGGCTCATAAAGGCACGGGACAGGGTTTGCGATAAGAAGGGCAATATCACGTAGCATAGCATAGAGAGAATAATTCCAATAATGATGGAGCGCTTTAATCCAAGCCGGTCGCCAAAAGAAGCGGTCAGGCTTTCCCCTAACAATTCAGCCGCTCCAATTATGCTTGTTCCCACTCCCAGGGCGACAATGCTCATGCTGAATGATTCCTCAAGCCATGCTCCATACACGACAAAAAGATTGTCATTGGCAATGCTAAAAAAAAGCGCAAAGCCGAGGGTGCCTAATGGCGCTCGTTGCTGGATGAGTTGTTTCAAGGAACTCAGCATATTTGGAGAGTTGTGATGGGCATCTGCTTTTCTTCTATCTCTGGGTATAAGGATTACGAACGTGAGTATGCTGAAAACCCCCAATCCACCTAAGACGAAAAAGGGAGCACGCCATCCCAGCCGATCGATAAGAAGTGCAATGCCAGGAATTCCCACAAGGGTGCTTCCTGCCCAGCTAAACTCGAGAAGACCAATAACCAGCCCTCGTTTTTGAAAGGGCACTCGTTCACCCACATAGGCCTGAAGGGCAGGATCAAACACCGTTTTCGCCAGCCCCGCTAAAAAAAAGGTCACCAGGATAACACCGTAGAAGGGTAAAAAACCTCCTGCAAGCATACCCACCACGAGCATCACAAGACCAGCTATCATCATAAGCCGATAGCCAAAACGATCCGCCAGAGGCCCAGAAAAGATGCCGATGATACCCGTGGACTGATTGATTGCGATTAGGGAGGTGACTGCGGTTAAGTGAACTCCCAGCCCACGACTTAACGCAGGGGCAAAGGGATAGGCGAAACGTCGAGCCGTATTGAGGACGAGACGGCATAACGTGGCTGCTCCTGCTTTCCAGGCGAATCTGGAAAATGAGTTTTCTTGTTGTTGTGGTGATGTATCAGGCAACCCACACTCCTTAAATAATTGTATTATATGTGCAAATTTTTTTAACTTCCGTGAGCTTTAAAAAATATACGCACAAATTAGATTTCATATCGAATAAGGAAGGAGAGTGGTGTCCGGTATGTAACCAACAAGAAGGGGCTTTTGTTTAAAAAAGCCCCTTCTTGATTGCGGCGTGATAAAAAACTGCTCTGCTGAATGCTTACACCTATTAATTCTGTTCAAAGCTTGAGCAGTGCATCCAGAATACTCATTCCCTCTCCTTTTTTCTTTACAGCAAGCAGGGGAGATGTTGTCGTATGGATCAGGTGCTCTGCTACGCTTCCCAGCAGTACACCGGCAGCAGCCCTTCTTCCCCGTGCCCCAATAACTACCAGGCATCGTTCACGCGGAGTAATAACATTTTCAATACCCTTGGATGCCTTTTTCTCAAGGTGGAAAAGGGGAACTGCGGTGAGGCCTTTTAAATCTATTTTATTAATAAATTCACCATAGCTTTTTTCAGCATGCCCCTTCATAATCTCGGCGAACTGATCATAGCTCTTGCCTGTCTTGTAGTATCCCATGGGAACGCTATATACATAAAGGCAGGTTATTTGTTCTATTCCTTCAGAAATTTTGGCAAGTGACACTGCCGCCTCCATTGCGTCCTGGGAGTTTTCCGAAAAATCCACAGGTACCAGGATGTTGGTAAACCATGTTGTGGTTCCCTCTGGGACAAAAAGCACAGAGCAGGGTGCCTTTCGCGCAAGTTTTTCAAAAAGTGTCCCGCTCGCAGAGGGTATTTTTCGCTTGCGCATGATGATCAAATCGACTTCTTTCTCTTTTGCGCGGCGCAAAAACTCTATCAATGGTGAACCTTCCACGACCTCATATTCGATCTGGGTTTCCGGGTGGCCATCAAAGTATTTATTGACAAGGGCTTCCATTTCGTTCCGAGCATACTCATCAACTGGCTGAAAAAGATCCGGATACTCAGTACGGAGTTCATCCGGAATATCTGCTGTGCTCACAACGTGGAGAAAGGTGATTTTTTCAGATTTTGCCAGTCTGCTGATGAGGCCAGCATAGCGAAGAGAGGCTCCATCCTGGTTAACAAATGAAACCCCAACCAAAAGGCGATTGTATCGATACATAGTGACTCCTTTTTCTGTGTTAGTGTTGAGAGTTTTCCATACCTTATAATTCCTTAAATAGGGTGGGCTTGAAAGCGCACCCTTGCTATTTGGATGACAAAAATAACCGCGTTTTTCAAAGATAGAGCCTCGGATTGTGCCAGGAATATATTAGAGAAGGCGAAGTGCTGCACCTCGAGTGATGGGAGTATAGGATAATTTCTAAAAGTGGTCAATTGAAAAGGTAGTACAGAGAAAAGAGAGTTCAAGTGTGCACGGAAAGCGAGGCGAAAACCTATCGAAAAGATATTCTCGAGGATATCCATAAAAAAAGGGCATTGTCATCGGCTGGAGAGCCTTTGAACAATGCCCTGTGAGAATCAGGCTATTACGCCTTTTTGGTTTTTATTTTCTTTTTTCCTGCCTTCTTTTCCTTGACTTCTATTTTTTTGACCTCACTGACTTCAGCCTTGGGGAGCGTCAGTTTCAAAACACCATCTTTGTAATTTGCATCTAATTCGTCCATTTTGACCTTGTCAGGAACTCGAAAGCTCCGCTGGAAGGAACCGTAATGTCTTTCAATGCGATGGTAATTCTCTTCTTTCTCTTCAGTTTCCTTTTTCTTTTCCCCTTTAATGGTGATAATACCATCAGTAAGGGTTACATTAAGATCTTTAACATCAATTCCCGGAATCTCGCCACTAATCACATATCCTTTCTCTGTTTCAGATATGTCAAAATGAGGATTTATCATTTCCTCTCCCTCAAAAAGGGTGGGAAGGTCTAAATCAAAGAATCGGTCAAAAATATCTATCTCTGGAACGAATGGCAGAAACCTTTGCCTTCTCGGTACTAATTGTAACATCGTTGTCATATTCGACACCTCCTTTCAAGATTCATCATACTTTATGTTA
>CAZBBQ010000209.1:0-3536 GCA_964489745.1 uncultured Desulfobacteraceae bacterium | reverse complement strand
CTCAGTTGGATCTGATTTCTTGTCTCATAAATACAGCATAAGAGACTCCAAAACAGATAAAGGTAATTGCTATCAGGGAGATAATGTGGGGAATTACCACATAAATACTCTGGAAAAGGGCCAACGGCCGTTCAAATCGTGCTGAGGAGAGTCTCTCAATGGGCCCCATAATGACAAATGATCTGGTTGTTTTTCGCGTAGGATCGATTATTATCGTAGTTGAATCATTATAGAGTTGCATCGGGGAAATCAAAGAGATGGTCCGCTGAACCCTCATATGTTTCATTACCATTTCAGGGTCTTTTCTGCTATTTTTATCAAGCGGGATAAGGGAATTTGCCATTACACTGGCGCCCATGGAAACAAAAAATGAGAAAAAGATCCATATCGCTAATGTAGCTAAGGCTGATGTGGCAATACCCCGAAATAAAATGGAAAAAAGTATACTAATACCTAACCAGAAAGAAATGTAAAATACGCTAATAATCAGATAAATAAAGAGCCTCCACACCTCCTCGACACCAGGCACAACCCCAATCAATGTAAGCCCCAGGCCTGATACCACCAGAAGAATGGAGATCAACATAATAGTAATAGTGGCAACACCCGATAAGAATTTGCCATTAATGATAGAATCCCTATAGATAGGCTGAGAGGCTAATTTACTTAATGTCCCACTCCCTCTCTCCCTGTTTATGGCATCGAAACCAAGCACAAGCCCTATAAGAGGCCCAAAAAAGGCAACAAACTGAACCAGGGAAAAGAGTGGGCCTGTTGAGGTAAATAGCATTAAAAATACGAACTTTGGTTTAGCAACACCGCTGAGTTCCTCCCTAAGACCAATGCCCACCATATATGCGGTAATTAAACTAACCATTGCTATCAGGGCAAAGAGGATTATAAATCGATAGCTGCTGAAGTGATCTGCGAGTTCTTTTTTTACAATTGCACCGATACCTTTCATAGGGAGCCCTCCTGGAAATATTTCATATACACATCATCTAAAGAGATTGCCTTATCCTCTACTCCCAGTTTTTCTTTTGCCAGTTCTTCAATGGACCCCACAGCGATCATCCGCCCATTGATCATGATCCCTATTCTATGTGATATCTTTTGCACCTGTTTGAGATCATGGGAGGAGAGAAGAATTGTCATATTTTTGTCCTTGCTTAATGATTGAATGTATTCAATGATCTTTGTGGTACCGTCAGGATCAAGCCCCAATGTAGGCTCATCTAAAAATACGACTTTTGGCTCCTTTAAGTAAATCTCGGCAATCCCCAAGCGCTGCCTCATTCCCCGGGAATACGCTTCTATCTTTTTTTCTGCCTCTTCTTTTAGTCCTACAATCTCTAAGGCTTCCTCGATTTTAGGTGAGCTCACAGCATCAGGGATATTGTTGAGTCTGGCTATAAAGCGCAAGTTTTCTGTGGCGTTCATATCATTGTAGAAACCAATATTCTCCGGGATATAGCCGACAATCTCTTTGACCTTGATAGCCTCTTTAGTGGGGTCAAAGCCTGCTACCCTTGCCCATCCCTTGGTAGGCTCAGTAAGCCCGATGAGCATCAGCAGAGTAGTTGTCTTGCCTGACCCATTTGGGCCAAGAAAACCGAATATCTCACCTTCTTCTATACTAAAGGTTAGATCATTTACTGCAACCTGGTTGCCATAGGTTTTGCTCAAGTTATGGGTTTCAATAATCGCCTTTTGATTCATGCTATCTCCTTCCAAAGGAAACAAAGAGGCCAAAGAGGCCTAAAATAACAAGAATAATTATCCCGATCCCTATCCAGCCCCAGGCTGCAGAGGCCTTGACTGTTACCCTCATTTCGAGGTCATCTGAACTCTTTTCCCCCCTAATACTTAAGCCAACTGCATAATCCCCCACAAGTGCCTCTTGAGCCGGAACTACACTTGCCTCAATCTGTTTTAAGCTCCCCGGTTCTAAGGCCTCTATTTTTTCAGGTTCAAACTCCACCTTCCAATTTTCTGGTTTTATCGATAAAAACTCGATGTTGCGGATTGTTGCTGAACCAGCATTCTTTACATATATGGAAATATTGCCGGGTTTGCCTTTCTCCGCTTCAAGAGATAAAAGACCGGTAGCTGTGCCGGCCTCCAGCTTATAGGTGCCTGTAATAATTACCTTTAACTCTGCCTCTGCTTTAGAATCTCCTGCGCCTATGGCGACTGGAATGAGGTATTCTCCTGCCTTGCAGAAGCGATCAGGGGTTACCTGAACGTTTAAACTTTTACTCTCATTATCTTTAAGCCTCAGGCTGGAGATATATTTATCCTCATATGGAGGTTTGAAATTGATCTGCCAATCTTTTGGCTCCCTGGAAGTGAGGTTAAAGGTGTTTTCCTTATCGGTTTTGTTTTTTATATCGAGAGAAAACTCAAACTTTGCATCATTCTGCCCTCGCAAGACAGGATAAGAGGTAGTGAGTTCTATATTGCCTTTCTCTTTTTCTTTCTCCTTCCTTAAGGTAACCTTCAGGTGATGGGATGCCTTGAGTTTCCCATCCTCTGTCTTTGCATTTACCTTAAATTTATATGACCCTGGTTTGGTATCTTTGTCTGGCTCGGCAAAAAACTGAATGTTCTTATCATCTCCCCCAGAGACATGAACAGACGTCACAGAAAAACTGTATGTTTTAATCTTGGTTTTCCATCCAGTTGGAGCAGACGGGATTGTAAAGTATACATTTTCATCTCTTTTACCCTTGTTCTTCACAAAGATGTCTACCGTTACATCATCTCCCTTATTGATTATGACCTCTGGATATTCAAAGGCTATTGATATTCCCCTCTCTGGTCTTTTATCTTCCTCCTTGTTCTCTTTTGCCAATCCTAAAGATATAAAGGACGTACTTAGGCATAGGGTTAAGATAAAAGAAAGGGTAAAAAAAGCTTTTCTTAGCACTGCATTCCTTCTCATCTTGTTTTTCCTCCATTTCTTCTCAGTCTTTAGCGTTAGGGATTATTTAAAAAATAACGACTATCTCTGTGATTTTAGATATGGAAACTTAATCAAAATTATTTTGAATGTCAATAGAATATAAAAAAAATTGTAACTAATCAGGTTTCCCGATAAAATCGGAATTTACGCCTGCTCGTCCTGCTCATATCAGGACAGGTGGGGTTCGAGGGTAAAAAAGACATCCCCATGCTTAACATATAGTTTCTTTTATGTATAACCCGGGGGCGAAGCATCTGGGTTATTTGCTAAGTAGCTACATCATTTCAAATAATAGTATCCTCTCGCTATTGCATGTATTGAGTTGACGTAATAATAGTGATCATCTATATATTTACTACCATACATCGCATAAAAAAGAGGAAATAACATTGATCTATATTATCGTTGGAGCATGCACCAGTTATCTCCTTCTGACATTGTACTTTACGTACCTGGTTCATCAGTTACCCAGAAAACCAGTTCATGAAACACCCGATTGGGGTCAGGTCTTAGATACTCGAATCCCTGCAAAGGATGGCTGCTCTCTTGAGGTCTGGCGTGTGGAACCGAA
>CAZBBQ010000208.1:0-3549 GCA_964489745.1 uncultured Desulfobacteraceae bacterium | reverse complement strand
CCCGCTTCGATTTCTGTCTCTGCCTTTCCATACAACTCCAGCAGGTGATCATGAGATGCCTTGACTTCATGCGTTTTCAAAATCGGCAGCAATACGGACAATATGCCAGTTTCCCAGTCAATTATTGTTCCGTAGCAGTCAAAGCTAAAGCATTCGAAGTGATCAAGGTTCATGGTTGAGTCCTCGTCTTTCGGCGGCATAGTAATAAGTGATCGAAATTAATTCCATTATAGTGAGCAATTATGGAATTGTTTCCAAAATATAAAAAGAATCATGACGTTATATCAAATTTTTACCTTAAGAAATAAAATCAATATCAATTTAGACCTTAGGTTTGATCTTTTTATCACCATTAATTCGATAGGGTAAGCTCAGATGTAAAAAATGAGGATGGATTAAATCATAAATCAAAATGTGATCCCAATTCACCTTAATGATCACTCCTACAAATTGTTAGGAGTTTTTCTCTTTATTTCTTTCTCTTGTCTTTTAAATAGACTGCCTTTGAGGGGCCATCGCCTACTGTTCTTTCTTCGATCTGGAATAGCTTTGTTGCTGCCACAAGTTCACCTAACTTTTTGTATCCATAGTTTCGCGGGTCAAACTCTGGGGCCTGCTTTGCAATGGTGCTTCCCATCGGTGCAAGATGAGCCCATCCACTATCATCTGATGATGCCTCGACAGCATTCCTTAATAGATCGACCAGCTTTGTATCCTGCTTTAGCGCATTAGTAGATTTTCGTTTTATGGATAGAGTGTCATCTTCTTTGAATGTCAAAACCTCTGTATATATAAATTTGTCACAAGCGGAAACAAAAGGTCCTGGCGTTTTTTTCTCTCCAAACCCATACACGACAAGACCCGATTCTCTTATTCTTGAGGCCAATTTGGTAAAATCGCTATCGCTTGAAACAATACAAAAACCATCAAATTTATTTGTATAGAGCAAATCCATTGCATCAATTATCATGGCGGCATCTGTAGCATTTTTCCCTACTGTATAGCGAAATTGTTGTATTGGCTGAATTGAAAAAAGCAGCAAAACTTCTTTCCAGCTCCTTAAGTGAGTTCCGGTCCAGTCTCCATAGATCCTCTTGACGTTTGCGGTTCCATATTTCGCTATTTCTGCCAACAATCCCTCTACGATTGAGGGTTGGGCATTATCTGCGTCAATCAATACTGCTAATTTCTGTGTCTGTATGTAAGTCATAATTTCTCCTTATTCTTCTAACGTCAAACTCACCTGCCTCTATGGAGCTGAAAGTCCTAAAATTTTCGAAGGGTGCAAGCGGAATAGTGGACAAGTGGAGTGACAAGTTATGTGGTGTTAATGCTCATTAAATTAAAGGTGTTCGAGTATACCTCGGTATTGATAATACTACACTAACTACTATACAGAATAAATCCTTCAATAATCAATCACCAATTTGGAATCCATACCCAGCCAACAAAATAAATCAAGGATGCTATGTACAATGATAGGAAAAGGATATTCAGAAACAAGCCACCTTGGGCAAAATCCTTATCGCCCCATTCCTCGACATGAGGGATCGACTTGAGAGATGAAACCAGCCCTGTCAATTGGATCAATGGCACAATAATCACGTACGGTAAAGCAAATGTAAATGATCCGTAGTTCTTCTGACCACAATAGAGTAAAAGACCCATCACATCAGCGCCAATCAATGACAGAAAAAATCCAATGCCTGCTAACTTATTTACATCTCCCAACTCATAAGGTCTCATACCAGACACCTCTTCATGAAATGATTTTCCTCCAAAGGACATGCGAAAAACGAGATTGCTTTGCCGTACTTTGAAGGTTGTGGATTATGTGTTGTAAATCAATACTATTTCATTTCATATGCAAATCAAAAAACTACCCAAAAAATGGTTACTGTCAGTCTTCATTACTTGAAATACGTAACAATGATTGATGTAAAAATCATATAATGTTGCGGATCAGTTGCGGCTGTAAGCTGCCGTCTGTATTCGGCCACCATTCTACAGCCTACAAGTTAGGAACAATAAATGGTTTAGTGCCCAACAATGAGTGATCGGAATCATTCCATTATATTAGTAAATAAAATCCATATCAACATAGAACCCGGGGTTTAACCATGCACTGTTTTTTCAACGATATCTTTTTAAATGTGTCAAAAAAGACCCCTTTTTCTGTCGAAGGATTAGAAGGTGCCGAGCTGACACTCTCGAATTTTTATTTTTAGGGTCTCGCAGGCGGTAGAGACATCCTTTCGCTTTGCACCGAGCCGATCAGCGATCGACCAGAGCGTCGCACAGGTAACCGCTCCATTCTCGGCGGCCTCCTCGATGGCGCATTTCATCTTTTCCGAGACCGAATCGGCTGCCTGAATGTACTTACCATGGCTCGGTTTTTTGTCGTAACCAAACAGGCCGAGTTGGCACTTTTTAATCTTAATCTCCAAAAGGTCGGCAGTGATACCCACCTCTGAGATCTTGACCCCGAGTTCCTTCGAGATCTTTTCGCATGTTGCACAGGCGATTTTTCCACCTGGCGATTTCTCCCGAACCATTTTTGTAACTTGCTCGTTAATAATTGTACCTGATCGGTGTTTCGCAGAGTACTTTCCTGCATCTTCGTGGGTCATGGTCGCTCAAGCCTCCTTAAAGAATATTACGTTTAAGAAACTATGTGAATCTGATACCAAATCTAGAGTCTGGATTTATTTTTTACATGAGTCAGGCACAGATCTGGCCACTTGCTGTTAGATATCTTTAATTTATAGTATTAACGAATATTTGCATATAAAAATGTTCACTAACTTCAATCAGTTCCCTGGGAGTAAACGCAAGCTTTTGTCTTAATTCTTTAGGAGAGGATCGCATTTTTATCGGAGGACCAAAAGGAGTATTTTCCTCATCCAATAATCCTTCAGAAAATTTTCTCGTCTCATTCAAGAGTTTCTCCTTTTGATTGTTATTTAGTGACCACTTTATTAGAGGGGATTGTCCATCAGATGCAGTGATTTATTCGATCATCTTGATACCATTGCCACCTTCAGTCCAAATCCAATAAAGACACATCCGCAGAGCTTGCGTGTAATCGACTGTAGCCTTTGATTTTGCTGAAATGCCAAGGCAAGCTTGGATGAGACATGGATGAGAAAAGAAAGGTATGTAGCGCTAATAATCATAAATACCAACGTCATAATCGCATAGGCAGCAACCAGACCATTTTCAGCCGACTTGATGAACACAGGGAAGAATGCCATGAAGAAGAATACTGCCTTTGGATTGAGAAGGGTTATTGAAACTGCCTGTCTGAAGGGCAGGCCATGGGTCTGTGTGGCATCTACCTCCCTTTTTGGCCTTGCGAAGATCGACTGTAGACCCAGGAATATCAAGTAAACGGCCCCAGCGAGCCTGATGACATGGAACAGGGATGGATGAGCAAGGAAAAGGGCAGACACGCCAAGCAGGGAGAGCAAGATCAGGCAGGCATCGCCGACCATGATGCCAAGCATGGCCATAAGGCCCCCTTGGATACGAGAAGTGGCAGCAGTCTTC
>CAZBBQ010000207.1:0-3568 GCA_964489745.1 uncultured Desulfobacteraceae bacterium | reverse complement strand
TTCCTTTTGATATTATTGTGTTTTGTGCAAAATTCACTATAAATCAAAAGACTGGACTCTTCAAGCTTTATTTATCATAATATCAATATGTTAAACCATATCGCGTCTCATATTTATTAAACCCGAAAGTTGAGTTAGTATTCTTAAATTTGGAGGGAAAGGGGGGGTCAGGAGGGCACAAACGATTCATCCTAGGACAGATCATAGGCATGCTGGGGGAGGCTAAAGCGAGGTTATTTCAGGCAGAGAAGGTCAACGGCATCTCTCGCAGCCTCGGGATCACGGAGCAGCCCTACTACCGTTGGCACAATGATTACGGTGGAGTGAAGCTTCTCGCCCAAAGGGCGGGCATCTTAAAAGCTCTCTAATTGAATGTTTAAATCCACATCTTAGTTTTTATTGTAACTGTTAAAGGAAGTTTATGGATAAAAGATTATTAGGAAAAATAATGTTCTTCATGAACAGCCTAACTGAACTTATAGCAATCTTAGCTGGTTGTTTAATTCTTGTAATGATGGTGGTTATAGTTGTTAATGTGATCCTGGTATCAAGCCGAATTGGTTCATTAGGTATTGCAACAGAGCTGGTCCAAATAATGATGATTATTGTTGCATTTGGAGGCTTCGCCTATACTGAAGTTATGGAAAGACATATTGCTGTGCCAATTTTTATTACTCGCCTACCCCAGAAATGGAGACTCTTGTTTGAGGTATTCAGCTACAGTATTTGCCTTTTTATGTGCGTAGTAATTACATCGCAACTTTTCCTTTACGCACAAGATATGACAGCAGTAAGGAAGGGTGCTTTTGGTTCTGACTTTCCATATTATCCATTTACATGGTTTGCTGTTGCTGGGTTTCTCCTTCTGGATATCCAATATCTTAGCAAATTGATAAAAAATATTTTTCAACTTAAAGGGAACGAAAAATGATTTTGAGTCCACATGTAGTAGGAATAATAGGCATTATTGTTCTCTTTACTTTAATAGCTTTAGGTGTTCCTATAGCTATTAGCTCTGCCTTTGTTGGTTTTATTGGTACTGCCGTGCTAATAGGTCTCACGGGGGCACTGGGCATACTATACACTGTCCCGATTGAAGCGGTATCGTCCTATGCGTTGAGTGTCATTCCGCTTTTCATCATGATGGGGATTTTAGCATTATATGGGGGTATTGGGCAAGAGTTGTATGCAGCTTGTGTCAAATGGTTTGGGCGTTTGCCTGGTGGATTAGCTATGGCAACAATTGCTGCAAATGCCCTCTTCGGTGCATGTTCAGGCTCAAGTGTAGCTGCTGCTGCTACGTTTTCAAAAATTTCATTACCAGAGATGAAAAGGTACAATTATAATATCCGACTTTCTACTGGAAGCATAGCAGTAAGTGGCACGCTGGCAGCAATGATACCACCAAGCGGAATGATGGTCATTTTTTGTATTTTTGCTGATGTATCCCTTGGGAAAATATTAATTGCAGGTATTATTCCAGGCATTCTATCAGCTGTAATGTATATGCTATCAGTTTATGTGAGGGTAAAATTAAATCCTAGCTTGGGACCTACTATACTACAAAAGGTCTCACTGAAAGAAAAGGTTTTTGCTTTAAGGTATTTACTGGGTATAGCTACTGTATTTGTCGTCCTTTTAGGTGGCATATATTTGGGATTTTTTAGCCCTACGGAGGGTGGTGCAGCTGGTAGCTTTGTAGTTTTCCTTATTGTGCTATTAAGAGGAAAGATGAATTTGCACATGCTTTTGTTAACTGTAAAGGAAACAGTAACAGTTAGTGCTATGATTTTTTTTATTGTCATGGGGGCAATGATTTTTGTGCAATTTCTTGCATTAAGCCGTCTACCTCACTTTCTTATTGATATAGTAAAAGTAGGGCAGGTATCTCCATCTATTGTGGTAGTGCTAATTCTCTTACTATACGTCGTATTAGGAACTTTTTTGGACAATGTAGGGATGATGGCCCTAACACTTCCAGTAGTTTTCCCGTTGATAGAATTTCTCGGTATCAATGGAATTTGGTTTGGAATTATGGTGATTAAAATGCAAGAGATAGCACTCGTTACCCCTCCATTGGGACTAAATGTCTATGTTGTTCAAAGATTAGCACCAAAGGGGACTCGGTTGGGAGATGTATTTCTAGGTATTATGCCATTTTTGATCATGGATGTGTTGACGCTTGCCTTGATTTTTATTTTTCCTCAAATAGTTCTTTGGTTGCCAGCAACAATGGCAGGTTGATATAAAAAAATGGTAATATTATGACATATCCAACACCAATGTTAATAGACACAAGTAATGTTAACGAAAAAATTTATTATCTTATTAAGAAAAGAATTTTTGATTCAACATATCCTGCTGGACACAAAATTAATTTGAATAATCTGAAAGAGGAGATAGGAGTGAGCCAATCTCCCATTAAAGCCAGTCTTTTCAGGTTAGCCGGTGAAGGCTTGGTAGAAATATGTTCGCGACGAGGAATTTATGTCAAGAACGTAACAAGAGAAGATATTACAGAAATTTACGATACGCGTTTGATAATTGAGGCAGGTGCAGGTGAAATTGTTGCGAAATACATAACCCAGGAACAGATTGCAAAATTAGAAAACCTTTATAAAAGATCATTGATTAGCGCAGCAAATGAACCTTACAGTAATTTTATAAAAGAAGCAGCAGAATTTCATATAGAAATCATTCGTTTTGCAAATAATGGCAGACTTCTTGCTATCTATGAAAATTTGAATGTTCACATGCAGATGGTCCGTTTTCGTTATGCTAAAAGAAACGTTAAGAAGTTACCTAAGACAGATAAAGAACATTTTAATATATTAGATTCATTGAGAAAACACGATGTAAAAAAAACTAAAAATGCAATAAAGAAACACCTTTTAAATGCGAAAAAATCCATTTTACAATTATAGATGAAGAGTCATTTACAATATGATTTCCATAAACTAGTTCAGGATTGAAAAATGGATATTACAAAGAAGTTAATTAGCTTTATATGTTCAAATAGTTATGGTGATTACCAGCCCGAAATTGTGGAATCTACCAAGAAGAACGTTATGAATATATTAGGAGTTATACTTGGTGGATCGAGCGAAGTGGCTAGCAAGAAAATAGCAGGCATGGTTAAAGAGTGGGATGGTAAACCAGAAAGTATAATTATAGCTTATGATGGTAAAGTACCAGCTCACGAGGCGGCTCTGGTTAATGGTACTATGGCCTGAGCATTGAATCTTGACGAAGTCCACCCACCCACAGGGGCACACCCATTTACTACTGTTGTGCCAGCGGCTCTGGCAGTTGCCGAAATGAAAGGGAATGTAACTGGTAGCCGTTGCTGCGACCAGAGGGAAAGTTTTGGTGGGGGATGTGATTCCAGAAGGTATGGAGGATCCTAATGTCTTGCAATTTGCTGAGAGGATAACTTGGGAGCACGACGATCGCTTTAACGCTGGAGACAAGATAGGTCCAGCAATGGTAAAAATTGAACTTAAGAATGGGAAATTGATCTTCCCCCGAAATAACAGACACCCAGTTAAGCTGCCATAGACAGCCTGCC
>CAZBBQ010000206.1:0-3570 GCA_964489745.1 uncultured Desulfobacteraceae bacterium | reverse complement strand
ATGATAAGCGTTATATGAAGCCGGTCTCCATCCTTAACTGACATAGCCAGTTCCTCTGGATAGGAGCTTTCTAAATTAACATAGATATCAACATAATTGAGCAATTTGCCCTTTGCATCAAATATCTTCGGTTTGATGCCGGGAAACTGATTTACTAAATCATTCAGGCACTGACCAACAGTAGTGCCATTAACCTTAACTGTGGCCTGCTTATTCGTTAAATCACGCAAGGCCTGATGGATGCTTACCTCAATACTCATTGTCTGTATTATTCCTTTCTCACGTGGCCACAATGCTCACATTGGGGGTCTTTCTTGACCTTGAGTTCAGTGAATTTCATATCCAGCCCGTCGTAGATTAACAGTCTATTTTTGAGCAATTCGCCGATTCCCACGATGTATTTTATTACCTCTGTTGCCTGGATACAACCAATGATTGCTGGTGTAACACCAATCACTGGGAATTTCTCCTTGGGAATGTCTCCCCTATACACACATCTCAGACACGCTGTTTTGCCTGGGATAATGGTCATTGCCCTTCCTTCAAAACCGTACACTGCCCCGTGAAAAAAGGGGATATTTTTCTCTATTGCGGCCTTATTTAGGAGATATCTGGTTGGCAGGTTATCCATGGCATCCACTATTACATCAAAGCCGGCTATCAGTTGAGAAACATTAGCTTCAGTTATCGTCTCTTCTATGGCCTCTATTTTTACTTCGTGATTGATCTTTTTAAGCTTCTCTCTGGCTGAAGACACCTTTTTCTTGCCTATATCCTTCTCCCAGTGCAAGACTTGCCTATTCAAATTAGTAAGTTCTACACGGTCGTGGTCAACAACACATATTTTTCCAACCCCAGCTGCTGTTAAATATATGGCTGCTGATGAGCCAAGTCCCCCGGTACCAGCAATAAATACCCTTGCCCTTTTAAGTTTTTCCTGCCCTTCCTTCCCAATATGAGCAATCATTATTTGCCTGTCATATCTTTCCAGTTCATTAATCGTAAGCATATGCTCGTCACCTCCCCACCGGCATAAGACAGAACTTGGTTTGTCTTCAAAGCTTCCTATTCACCCAGCCAAAGGCGCGTGTGAGGAGATTCCTCCATAATTTTTTCCTTTGCACCTAAGTAGGTTTTATACCCACCGCTCAAACTTTTGGACTGAATCCCATTTTGCACGAGGATGCGATGACCTATATAGGCTCTCAGGCCTACAGCGCAAAAAGGTATGTAATTCTTTTCCTTATCCAGTTCAGGGAGCTTTTGTCGCAACTCGTTAAGCGGTATATGTAATGCTCCTTCGATACCTCCAGCAGTATCCAGCTCATCCTTGTTGCGCAGGTCGATTAAAATGGTTTGGTTCCTGTTAATGTCGCCAAGATCATCCCAGTTAATAGTTTCGATATCGCTCTTTAAAATATTTGTGGCGACAAATCCTGCTATATTAATCGGGTCTTTGGCCGAAGAGTACGGCGGCGCGTAGGCCAGTTCGAGTTCCTCGAGATCGTATACTGTCATTGTGCCATGAATAGCTGTGGCAAGGACATCGATTCGTTTGTCCACGCCTTCCATGCCAATGATTTGTGCTCCCAGGATTTTGCCGCTGCTCGGCGAAAAAATTAGTTTAATCGCCATTATCGTAGCACCAGGGTAGTAGGAAGCATGCGAGCCAGAGTGAGTATAGCTTACAAGGTAGGGTATATTGTTGTGCTTTAGAACTTTTTCATTTGTACCGGTGGAGGCAACGGTCAAATCGAATACCTTCACCACAGCTGATCCCAAGGTGCCCCTGAACATGGATTTTCGCCCCAGTGCATTGTCAGCGGCGATGCGACCTTGTTTATTTGCTGGTCCGGCGAGCGCAGTCATAGTAGGGAGCCCGGTTACAAAGTCCTTTACCTCCACAGCGTCTCCGACAGCATAGATATTCGGATTAGAGGTCCTCATTGTGGCGTCCACTTTAATGCCGCCGCGTTTGCCAATTTTGAGTCCAGCTTCTCTGGCAAGCCTGTTTTCCGGTTTTACACCTATTGCTAAAATTACCATATCACATTCAATAGAGAGTCCTTTATTAGTCACAACGATTATGCGGTCTCCCTTTTTGGAAAACGACTCAACGCCATTTCCCAATTCGCACATGATTCCATTCTTCTTGAGATGGGCATGAACGATAGCAGCCATCTCATAGTCAAGGGATGCCATGACCTGATCGAGCATCTCAACGATTGTTGTTTTCACGCCCCGGTGCACAAGGTTTTCCGCCATTTCGAGGCCGATAAAACCACCACCGACAACCACTGCTGACTCGGGCTTTTTGGTATCGACGTGTGCCTTTATAAGATCCGAATCCGGGATGGTACGCAGGTTGTAAATATTGTCCAGCTCAATGCCCTTGAAAGGCGGTTTGACAGGTTCTGCTCCCGGTGAAAGAATAATCTTGTCGTAGCTCTCTTTGTACGTTTCTTCAGTCTTGATATTCTTTACCTCGACCTGCCTATTCTTCGTGTTGATAGCAATAACTTCAGAGAAAATCCTTACATCAATGTTGTATCGGTCTTTGAATTTCTCAATGGTGGTTACCAGTAGGTCTTCCCGCTTATTAATAACCTTTCCGATATAGTAAGGCAGTCCGCAGTTGGCAAAGGAGATATGCTCGCCTCTTTCAAAGAGAATAATTTCGGCATGTTCATCCAACCTGCGCGCTCTGGCCGCAGCAGTCGCACCGCCAGCCACACCTCCAACTATCAATAGTTTGGTTGCCATTATATCTATCTCCTTACTAAAAAAGTCTCCCGTGTCGGAGCAACTTAAGGGAGATTTTTGTCTCTGGTAAGCACACCCAGCAATTATCCCCCAGTATCTTGTTTTACCTCTTTACCGATCCAGTCTAAATAATCTGGATTGCCGCCAATAATAGGTAGGGCGAATATCTCAGGGGTTTCATAACTGTGAACCTCTTTAACCAATCTCACAATCTCACTTACTAAAGATGCCTTTGATTTAACGATCAAAAGGCTCTCCTGAGATGAATCGAGCGTGCCGTGCCACCAGAAAAATGAATTAATTTTTGGTACAATATTCACACAGGCTGCATCCCTATTTTTAAGAAGGGCTTTGGCTACCTCCTGTGCCTCTTCATCCGTGCCAGTGGTAATAAAAATAACCACATTCTCATGATTTTTCATCAGGCTCTATCCTTGCTTTATAGATAGAATTATTCATCCTTTGCGGATTCTACTTTTTATTTCATCTCCTCCAGCTTCATATACTCAGCTACTCACTTTTGATAGGTTTGATATTATTAGAATCAAAAAGGCAACTTTAATGCCAGACTCTTCGAGTTCAATGCCAGATCTGTGGGGTAACATCTAAAAAGAGCCAATAAAAAAAGCCACTTAAGAACGCACCTTGCGTGGCTATAAAAATCATTTTTACTCATTGTCACTCAAGTCATTAACGAGGAGAAAAGAAAATATTGTATTAATTTCGACAGTATCGTTAAAAAAGAATGTAGTATTGCTTTTTTATTTCAGCACGTTACGCCATAGTCTGATTTTAGATATATGTATC
>CAZBBQ010000205.1:0-3577 GCA_964489745.1 uncultured Desulfobacteraceae bacterium | reverse complement strand
GTAACTTTCCGTCAAGTTTATTCCATTCATCGTTGCTTAATCTGCCACTGATTTACTGCCGAATCCAGTACTTTTTAATTGAGGGAGACAGTAAAAAATGCGTAAGCTCAAATGGATGATTTTAATCCAACTTTGTGTCATATTACTCAAACCGTTATCCAATGCAGCATCCCAGGAGAAACTAACTGCGCCCACCATGCAGGGTAAAGACTTAAAACTTACCATAATCTATGATAATAATCCTTACGACAATAGATTAGATACCAAATGGGGTTTTTCTTGTTACATACAGGGGACAGAAAAGACAATTTTATTTGATGTTGGCGGTGAGGGTTCAGTCCTTTTGAGCAATATGAAAAAACTCAAGATTAACCCAAAAGGAGTAAATGCAATAGTTCTCTCTCACGTTCATTATGACCATATTGGAGGGCTATCCCATTTTTTAAAAAAAAATAATCATGTTACTGTTTATATGCCACAATCTTTGCCCCAAAGTGTTAAGGACACAGTCAGACAGGCAGGCGCCCGAGTAGCTGATGTTAAAAAACCAATAAAAATCTGCAAGGATGTCTATTCCACCGGTGAACTAGGAGACTTTATAAAAGAGGAATCGCTTATAATAAAAACATCGAAAGGATTAATAGTAATTACGGGGTGTGCTCATCCTGGGGTTGTAAGCATAGTGAAAAAGGCAAAAGAGATGCTCAAATCCGATGTCTATTTGGTCTTAGGTGGATTTCATCTTTGCTGGATGAGTCTTTCGAAAGTAAAGAAAATAATTAATGGGGTTAAAAAAGAAGGTGTTGCAAAGGTGGCTCCATGTCACTGTTCAGGTGATATCGCCAGAAAGCAGTTTGAGAAAGCGTACGGAAAAGACTTTATCCTTGTAGGGGCAGGTAAGACGATAACAATAGAAGATGCCTTCTGACTCTATCAAACTAGTAATGGCTGGTTTTTTCATGGGCTGGGGTCCATGTCTCACCTATACTGCCCCGTTACTTTTGCCTTACATTGGGGCCACCACAACAACGTGGCAGGATGGTTTAAAGGTTGGGGTCGTCTTTTCGATTGGTCGACTTTTAGCGTTTGCCATTTTGGGTGGGCTTGCAACAATTGTCTTTAGCCGTATCAATCAATTTTTCCCTCCTCAAAAGTCCGGTTGGCTTTATGGAATCGTCTCTCTCTTTATGATTGTAATGGGTATTTGTATTATTTTAGGTAAAGGATTTAAAATACCTATCGGAAATAAGATGCTAAAGAGAGGAATTGAGAGTATGCTTCTTTTTGGGTTTCTTATGGGGGTTGCTCCCTGTGTGCCATATGTGGCGATCTTGACTTATATTGCTTGTATAGCGGAAAATGACGTATTAGCCGGTTTGTGGTATGCAACGGTTTTTGCTTTAGGAACAGCCATTGCCCCCATAGTATTAGGGACTTTCATGGGTTTCCTGCCTGGCAAAGTATTGAAGTCAATGAAATTGCTCAAAACTTTTCAGGCAGTATGTGGAGTAATGCTTATTCTTTTCGGATTTCAGCTTTTATATTATGTAGTTTATGTGCTTATGTGAGGTTGAAAGGGTTTTAGAATATGGTAAAAGGCCTTTCCATGCTTAGAAAAATGAAGAGCGTGAAAAGCATCAACTCGTTGGCCTCCGTAGGGGAAAAGACCATCATTGGTGAGCAGGTGTCCTTCGAAGGCATTATTCGGGGCAACGAAGATCTGATCATCAATGGCTTTGTAAAGGGCAGGATCGAACTGGAGAACTGCGGTCTTACCGTCGCTCGCAGGGGGCAGGTGGAGGGCGAAATCTACGCCCAAAACGTGAGCATCAGGGGACAGCTGATCGGTAATATCATAGCAATTTCCAACGTGGAGATCACCAGGGAAGCTGACTTCAACGGTCAGATCAAAGCCAAACGAGTTTCAATAGAGGATGGTGCCTCCCTCAGGGCAACTATCGAGTTTGAGCACGAGCCACAGGAAAAAACTCAGCCCACTGAAACAATATCCGAACAGGAAGTGTACGGATCTGAAAAGGAAACCCTCACCGTGCTTAACGAGGACGAATCCTCGGCCATCTCCACTCACCTGCTAAGAGAGGAGGGCTCTCTTGAGTCCGAGCCATTTACCCACACCAGTAATGTCATTCGACTGTTCATCAAAAGCCTTGAGCAACAGCAAAAGGGGCAAGTGCTGGACATAGGGCCAGTGTGCTCTGAAAACATAAATTTCTTAGGTCAGTATGCGAGGACGCTCTATGTCTGCGATATGTTTCTCCAACTCGACCGGGAACGGCGCAAGAATCTTCCCATCAACAGCCTATGGCAACATCTGGACTATCCACCCCAAAGTTTCAGTGGAATCTTACTATGGGATCTGATCGATTATCTAGAAGACAATGAGGTGAGCAGGCTTGTGGAACTGTGTATCAAAATGCTAAGGCCAGGCGGCCTCGTTATGGTATTCTCTCTGGGCGAGCAAGAGACTCAGACAGTGGTAAATTCCTTTGTCATCGGGGAAGGCTTCCGACTCGACCTACGCCCCCAACCCCATCTGGATCTTCCCTTTCACATGCGCCAGAATAGGGAGGTTCTTGCCCTGCTTACTCCCTTCACCCTTGTTAAGTCATTCATATACCATAATGGGCTCAGGCAGTTTCTCTTCCAACGTGACTAACCTCCTGAAAATTCAAGTTTATCAGTCCTTATTGCGTCTTCTACATTTAATTTGACCTCGGTCTCCAAAATTTGATACTGTTCAAGGCACTATGCTTCTTAATGGACATATAGCATTGATTACCGGGGCTGGACAGGGTATCGGGAGAGCCTGTGCAGTTATCTTTGCCGCTCAAGGAGCGGATCTGATATTATTAGATAAAAACCCTGAGACCCTTACTACTATATCAGATGAGGTAGCCGGAATGGGGCGCAAGGTTATGCACTATACATTAGATCTCACAAATCTGGAAAACCTTCGAGAGGCTGTGGAAAATGCCCACAAGATCGGCCTGATAGATATCCTGGTAAATAATGCCGGATTTGACCGGCCTGGCACTACCGCCAAGATAGATAAACAAGAATTTGAAGCAGTGCTTGGCATTCATATTACTGTTCCCTTAACTCTCATCCAGACTCTTCTTCCAGGTATGCGTAAAGCCGGATGGGGTCGTATTGTAAATGTCAGCTCCATTTATGGAATTATTGGTGGAAAGGGCGAAGTAGCTTACTCAACTGCCAAAGCTGGAATTATTGGATTGACAAAATCTGTTGCAAAAGAATGTGGTCAGGACGGGGTTACTGTCAACGCTGTGCTGCCCGGGCTTATCAGGACTCCTACCATAGAGACCTTTATGGATGAAAGGTACAAAAAGGATATTATAGCTCATACACCCTTGGGTCGCATTGCCGAGCCAGAAGAGGTAGCAAGGGTTATCGCATTTTTGTCCTCAGATGAAGCATCCTTTATCACCGGCATTGCGTTACCTGTATCCGGCGGCTGGGGAATATAAGCACGCATCATCCCGGGCTACGTTCAGTTCCCAACCGGTCTCCATATTCCCCCGTTATACCAAAGCCT
>CAZBBQ010000204.1:0-3607 GCA_964489745.1 uncultured Desulfobacteraceae bacterium | reverse complement strand
CATATAATCTTTTTAATGCAATTTTTTTAATATCTACTTGGCAGTTTCAACACAAATAAACTTGATATCCTTTCTTGGTGCCTTTGCGCCTTAGTGGCTGAACTGTTAGGATTACCAATGATTACATTTGAGAACCTTACAAAGATTTATCGTGGAATAAAGGCTGTTGATAATTTGAGTCTGAATGTTCCTCAAGGGACCATCTTTGGTTTTATAGGGCCAAATGGAGCAGGAAAGACAACTACTATCAAGATGATGGCAGGTGTGTTACAGCCTACCAGTGGTAAGATCTATATCAATGGATTAGAATTAGCCAAGGAACCATCGAAGGTGAAAAGGATTATTGGTTTTATACCTGATCGGCCTTTTCTTTATGAAAAACTCAGCGGTATAGAGTTCCTTAGATTTACGGCAGGGCTCTATAGAATGAAAGAGAATAGGTTGGATGAAAGGATTGCAGAGTTGCTGAGCCTATTTGAATTAAATGACTGGGGTGATGAGCTTATTGAATCTTACTCACACGGTATGAAACAACGCCTCATTATAGCCTCAGCTATGATACATGAACCCAAGGTTATTATTGTTGATGAGCCAATGGTGGGTCTCGATCCAAAGGGAGCTAAGTTGGTAAAAGAGATATTTAAAGAGTGGGCAAATGATGGAGCTACAGTTTTTATGTCTACTCACACCCTGGCTTTGGCCCAAGAGATATGCCAACAGATAGCTATTGTCAATAAAGGCAGAATTGTGGCCTCAGGTACATCTGAAGATCTAAAAAAACAGGCGGGTGTAGAAGGAAATTTAGAGAGTATATTTCTTAAAATAACAGGAGGGCAGTATCCAGGTGAGAATGTTTAAACTTCTCATTTCTCCCAGGCTCATAAGCTGTAAAAATAGTCTTACAAGATCACGGAGCAATAGAAAGATAAAGATTCTAACCTTCACTGGTGCAGGGTGCCTGTTTTGGGTGGTCCTTTTTTTTATTACCTATAAAGCACTCATGTATTTTTCTTCTCAGGAGATGATTGGTGATATTCTTGCAAGGCATCTTCTTAGCATGGTTTTTTTAATCTTTTTTTCTATTCTAATCTTCAGCCATGTGATAGCCGCCCTTTCTAATCTCTACCTCTCTGACGATTTAGAAATATGCTACTCTTCGCCTGCAACGCTTACAGAGATATTTCTGAGCCGATCCTGTTATACGGTATTTGATAGTTCCTGGATGGTGGTTGTGTTTGGCCTTCCCCTTATGATGGCCTATGGTTTTGTTTACCATGCTGGCCTTGATTATTATCTGAGCCTGATTTATGTGTCTTTTCCTTTAATTATTATTTCTGCATGCTTAGGCATCATGGTGATTATGGTTTTAGTGAGGTTTTTTCCTGCTCAAAAGGCCAGCGACATTATCATGCTTATGTCTGTTATTTTCATTGTTATTCTCTATTTGCTTTTCCGGTTTCTCAGACCAGAAAGGCTGGTCAATCCAGACGCATTTATGAGCATAGCCCACTATTTAGGTGCCTTACAAACCCCTGACTCCCCTTATTTGCCAAGCCATTGGGCAACAGATATTATTTGGGCACAATTGACTCAGTCTCCAGCAACTCAGGTGTTTAACTATATTCTTCTCTGGAGTACCGCCCTTGCAATGGTAGTAATAGATGTCTGGATGGCTGGACGTATATATTTCAGTGGCTTTTCAAAGGCACAAGAGGCAAAAAAAAGAAGCCGTATCGGCAAGAGAATGCTTGAAAGGATAGTATCAGCAGTAACCAAACCGTTTGGTCCAGAGAGCGCCTCTTTGATTGCCAAGGATGTGCGCACCTTTTTTCGGGACAATAGCCAGTGGTCACAGCTCCTTCTCTTGGCTGCACTTGTGGTTGTGTATATCTATAATTTCAGCGTTCTCCCCTTAGAGAGAAGTCCAATAAAGTCTATATATCTTCAGAATGCATTATCTTTTCTGAATATTGGGTTAGCAGGATTTGTTATTTCAGCTATCTCTGCCCGTTTCATCTTTCCAGCAGTAAGCTCAGAAGGTCAGGCCTTCTGGATTGTCCTTTCTTCACCTCTTTCATCACGGCGTTTCCTGTGGTCTAAATATTTTGCCTATCTCCTTCCTATGCTTATTTTGTCTGAGGTGTTGATAATTTACACCAATTACCTGTTAAAGGTAACTCCCTTTATGATGGCCTTGTCCTCAGTAACTATATTTTTTTTAGTATTTGGAATTGTTGCCTTAGGGATTGGCTTGGGTGCAGTTTACCCTAATTTCCACCATGAAAATATTGCCCAGGTAGCAACAGGCTTTGGAGCGTTAATCTATATGATAAGTAGCTCAGTTTTTATAGCCTTGATCATTATATTGGAGGCCGGACCAGTGTACACTATACTTTCAGCACATTTTAAAGGAGTATCCATTACATATCTTCAATGGGTATGGGTAGTGTGCTCTTTTATTGGCGTTATATTTGTTAATATTTTTGCAGTAAAAAGGCCAATGGCTGCTGGACTGAAGGCGCTGAATAGTTATGAGGGCTGAATGACCATAAGATTTCCTTTTGAATATGTAGGCAATCTCCATATCCATACAACACGCTCGGATGGAGGTGGAGGCGTAAAAGAGGTTAGCGAAGCAGCAAGGGCAGTAGGTCTTGATTTTATAATCTTGAATGATCATTCATATCTCACCCAACTTCATTGTGAAGACCAGGGGTATCATAAGGGCATTCTTGTTTTAGTTGGCTCTGAGATTGGCACACGTTCCCATCACTATCTTGCCTTTAATATTACACACCAAGTGAATGATGAGAGCTACTCCCCCCAGGAGGTAATCGATGCCGTAAATAGTCAGGGGGGCTTTGGATTTTTGGCTCATCCTTTTGAAAAGGGAATGCATTTTTTGCAGAATAGCGTGACATATACCTGGCGAGATTGGTCAGTTAAGAGTTATACAGGAATCTGTATCTGGAACTTCTCATCACGATGGAAAGAAAATGTCAGGTCGTTCTGGCATGGGATATTCCATCTTATCTTCAAGAAGTATACCCTAAAGGGTCCGAGTAAAAAAACTGTGGCCACATGGGATAGACTATGCTCTGAGGGACGAATAGTAGCTATAGGGGGCTCAGATGCACATGCAACTTCTATAAAGATAGGATTCACAAAATTTAAGCCTCTTTCATATAAATATCTCTTAAATACAATAAACACACATATTCTAACGCCTTCAGCGCTTTGTGGAGATGTAACAAAAGATAAAGAGATCATCTATACCTCACTTAGGGAGGGTAATTGCTTTATAGCGCATGATGGTCTGTATAATGCTAAGGGCTTCAGGTTCTTCTTTCATAGAGAAAAAAACAAAGAGAGGCTTGAGATGGGACAAGAGGCTCAATTTTCTCCGGGTATATTAGTGATTAAACTGCCAGGATATGGACTCACAAGAATTATGAAGGACGGATCGCTATTTAAAACAAAATATGGCAGTGAGCTTTTTACCAAGATACATGAAAGAGGTGTTTATAGGGTAGAGGTATTACGTAAAACGCCTCTATTTGGATGGAGGCCATGGATCTTTTCCAACCCCATTTATCTTCGGTAAAAT
>CAZBBQ010000203.1:0-3610 GCA_964489745.1 uncultured Desulfobacteraceae bacterium | reverse complement strand
TTTGATAAAAGGCAGAGAGTGTAGTATAAATAGACGCTCATTTCTCACAACTGAAATTATAAGGGCAATAAAAAAGAAGGATGAAACCGGGGCAGGCAATGCAATGTTCAGGCACCCTGACTCCATAAAAAATAATGAGGTAGTGCCAAGGAGGAGAAATCCATGGATTTTTATTATAACCAGAAAAGAGAATTCAAGAGTTACGCACAGCGATCCGTTACCATGGGAAATAACGGGATGGTTGCGTCAAGCCAATCCCTTGCCACGCTTTCAGGATATAAAATACTGGCTCGCGGTGGAAACGCTGTGGACGCCGCTGTTGCAATGGTGAGCACACTGAATGTGGTTGAGCCCCATTCCGCCGGATTGGGAGGTGATGCCTTTGCCCTGATATACCTGGCAAAGCAAAATAAAATAGTGGGTATGAACGCAAGCGGAAAATCTCCCGGGCGGGCCAATATCTCTTTTTTTCATGAAAAAGGCATGAAAGAAATGCCTTCTGTGGGCATTCTTCCTGTTACTGTTCCCGGAGCCTTGCATGGATGGGCTGAAGCTGTTGAAAAATACGGAAAACTTTCTCTCTCCGAAATATTTGAGGATGCCATAAACTATGCGGAAAACGGTTTTCCCGTTACAGAGGTTATCGCAGGAGAATGGAAAAATTCAGAAGATGTTTTACATGCACACAAAAACAGCGCACGATCGTACCTTATGAACGGCAAGGCTCCCAAGCCGGGTCAAGTCTTTCGTAATCACGAACTTGCACGCTCATACAGGAAAATCGCACATGACGGAATTGGAGCGTTCTATGGAGGTGAAATAGGGGAGGCGATTGTCGAATTCTCCCAAAAGCACCAAGGGCTGCTTGCTCGTGAGGATTTTGTGCACCATGCAACGGCTTGGGTCGAACCCATATCAAGCACCTACAGGGGCTATAGGATATATGAGCTGCCTCCTAACGGGCAGGGGGTAACTGCACTTGAGATGCTCAATATCCTGGAAGGCTATGATATGGCAGGATTGGGCCACAACAGCCCTGATTATCTTCATCTTCTGATAGAGGCAAAGAAAATCGCCTTCAGTGATCGAGATTACTTCATAACTGATCCTGAATTCGAGACTATTCCCCTTGATATATTGCTTTCCAAGGATTATGCAGAGCAGTGCAGGATGAAGATCGATTCTGATAAAGCAGCGATACGCTCCGGCCCGTTCATGAGGCCAAGAAAATCCGATACGGTCTATGTCTCGGCCGTTGATCAAGAGGGAAATGCCGTTTCATTTATAACCAGCATATTCATGCATTTTGGCTCCGGCATGGTTGTCGATAAAACAGGCATTGTTCTTCAAAACAGAGGTTTTTCCTTTTCTTTGGATCCCAAACACCCAAACTGTCTTCAGCCGAACAAACGACCCATGCATACCATAATCCCGGGAATGGTCTTTAAAGATGGAAATTTTTTAATGAGTTTCGGTGTTATGGGAGGCGATTTCCAGCCACAGGGACACACGCAATTGTTAATGAACCTGATTGATTTTAATATGAATCTGCAAGAGGCCATTGATGCTCCGCGTATCAGTCATACAGAGGGCAAAGAGATTTTCCTGGAAGGGGGTTTTTCTGAAAAAACGGCCCTGGCCCTTGAGGAAAAAGGGCACGAAATCATAGGAGAAGACATGCCCGTTAACCAGGTTGGCGGCGGCCAGGCAATATATCGTGACCCGAATGAAAAGGTACTGCTAGGGGCCTCAGACAGGAGAAAAGACGGCTGTGCCATCGGGTATTAGGTTTATTTTGACTCATACGAAGGAATATGACGTCGTTACATAGAAGAACTCTCGGACAATATTTTTTCTTTTTTCTTTATTCCCTTCCCTCTTGTGCCAGGTTCAGCTCCAAGTCACACTGAAGGCATCGTTTCGCCTCTCGGTTTGCCTGATCGTCGGTAAAGCCGAGTTCAACTTCACCAAATCCGTCATGCCTTTCAGAACCTGGCAGAGTAGGCATAGGTTCCCGTTTCAGGTCTGCAAACCCTTTTTCTCTCTTGCCCGCATAGGAGGGTTCTTCTATTCCAGAACCCAGATTCTGCACCGTACTTTCTGATATATCGCCATCACCGCCCAAAAATATATCAATGGAGTGTGCAGCCCTTCTTCCTGCTGCAATCGAATCGATAATGCTGCCAGGCGCCTTGGCTACATCACCACCGGCAAAAATACCTGGTGTATTTGTTTCTAACGTTGTTTCATCGATTACGATTAAATCATTTTCAACGCTCAATGGCACTGTATCATCAACAAAGGAAAGATCGGTTGCCTGTCCTATGGCAAGGATGACTTGATCAGCCATGATCGTTTCTGTTATGTTGGCAAAGGTTGGGCAAAAATTATCGTTTTCATCAAAGACCGATGTACATCGAACAAGCTCGACTTGAGAGACCTTTCCATTCTCCTCGAGTATCCTTCTGGGACCCCAGGAAGGCATTATTTTCACACCTTCCTCAATAGCCTCTTCAACCTCCCATGCGTTTGCCGGCATCTCTTCTCTGCATTCCAGACAAGCAAGTGTTACCTCTTTGGCCCCGCATCGAAAGGCTGTGAGTGCGACATCAACCGCTACATTGCCTCCCCCAACTACCAATATCCTATCTTTCAGGACAATTTCCTTTCCCTCATTTACCGCACTTAAAAAATCGACTCCCCAGAAAACGTCCTCCAGGTCAGCCCCAACGAGATCTATCTTTCTGCTTAACTGGGCGCCTACCGCCAGGAACACGGCTTCATACCCATCGGCATTTAACGTATCAAAGGTAAAATCTTTGCCCAGTTTCTTTTCCGTGTGTAATTCGATCCCTCTATCCAGAATCTGTTTGATTTCCTTCTCCACCACCTCCCGAGGCAAACGGTAATCAGGGATACCGAACAGCATCATTCCGCCTGGCTCGGTTCTCTGTTCAAAAACAGTGACCTTATGCCCCTTTTTTTTCAAATAAAAGGCCGCTGTCAAACCCGCAGGACCCGCCCCAACAATGGCGATTGTATGGCCTGTATCGTCTGCTACCGGAATCGCCCGCCCTGATATCTCACCCGCCTTGTCTGCTACATAACGCTTGAGGGCACATATTGCAATGGGCTGATGAAAAACATCCCCACGCCGACACACACCTTCGCAAGGATGGGTACAGACGCGACCCAAAATACCAGGAAAGGGAACCTTCTCCCGAATTAAGGCATAGGCATCATCCATCTTACCCTGGGCTATGAGCCGCAGGTAACCCGGTATATCTATTCCGACTGGGCAGGCCTCAACACATGGAGGACTATCCGGAACATACTCAGGAGGGGATAATGCGCGGAGAGGCCGTATGATAGCAATAATCTCTATTCCATTTGGACACACATCCTCACACCTGCCACAGGTGGTGCAGAACCATGGAAGAGGAGAGTCAGCAATTTCATCTATTAAACCAAGTTCGACATGCCGCAAGATTCTCCTGATATTAAACCCATCCACCCCAGTAAGAGGACATGCAGAACTACAAAGCCCGCACTGTTCACAGGCCCGAAACATGGTAACGTCATCGACGATTTTTTCAGCTAATCCTGTTTT
>CAZBBQ010000202.1:0-3625 GCA_964489745.1 uncultured Desulfobacteraceae bacterium | reverse complement strand
CTCTTCCACCCTCCATGTTATAATAACCAAAAAAATTACCATTCATGCAAGCAAAAGTTAATCACTCACGATTGACTTGAGAAAATATTTCCACTATATTTCTCTAACCAACACTATTGTTAGCAAACCTCTCTATAAACAATAATTAACCAACGAGCATGTGAGGCTTCTATGAAAATAGCACAGTTCTACGATAAAGAAAGTATTCGATTAGGCATAATAGATGACACCGGTCTTATACCTTGTGATTTTAAGGGTGACATGATCGATTTCATTAAAAAAAGACCAGACTGTACACCTTCTGGAAAGGCTATAGCTCTAGATAGTATCATCCTTGCTCCACCTGTGAGCAGTCCATCTAAAATAGTTGCGATAGGACTAAACTATAAAGATCATATTCGAGAGAGCAAAGGAAAGGTTCCGAAATTCCCTCTGATCTTTGCAAAATTTCCGAGCAGTCTTATCGGGCATAAAGATTTGATCACCTGGGACGTGAATCTTACCAAAAAGGTAGATTTTGAAGCAGAGCTGGCTGTTATTATTGGAAAGAGGGTGCATAAGTGTTCAGAAACCGAGGGCATGGATGCAATTTTTGGATACACCTGTGCCAATGATGTGAGTGCCAGAGACCTCCAATTTGGTGATGGGCAATGGGTGAGGGGGAAATCTCTTGATACATTTTGTCCTCTTGGCCCATGTATTACTACTGCCGATGATATACCTGATCCCCACTTGCTTGATATACGGTGCTGGCTTAATGGTCAGATTATGCAGGATAGCACAACACGCATGCTTATATTTAAACTCCCTGAGCTTATCAGCTTTCTATCGAACAATTTTACCCTTTTTCCTGGCGATATCATTCTCACCGGCACTCCCCATGGAGTCGGCACCTTTCGTGAACCTTCTGTATATATGAAGGATGGGGACGAGGTTGTTGTAGAGATAGAAGGGATAGGTAGACTGGTGAATGTCTGCCGCACAATGTAGAAAGGCAAATCGGTTTCATGTCTTTTGCCTCTCTGGTTTTAATCACATGATTTATCCTAAACCCTGTATAACATTTCGCATTATTGTATACCTACTGACAGACAAAACTCCGATAATTTTTATATGCATGATTGGCGTAGTGGCAGTATCGTATGGCATGCTGAAGGATAATACCCTCATTTTCATTATCGGTCTCATTTTTGTCTTTGGAGGCTACCTGCTCATAAGAAGAAAAATAAAGGAATCCGTTCGGAAAAACCCTTAATATTGTCTCTCAAACGTTATTCCCCTGATATTTTCACATCCATAGTTGGATAGCTTTATGGCAACGCCGGTGTGAGGCACGTTAAAAGGTTTTTGAGTACCCTCAATACTCAGAGGAAAACACGGAATATAAAATGGCTATTGTTTACGGCTTCGGTCTTGGAAGGAATCCTGCCATCTCCATAATTTCGGCTACTCTATGTTCCCACTCAATCGCCATGAGGTGAATTCCGGCAATTCCTTCTGTTTCCTTGAGTTCTTGCATCTGCTCGCAGAGAATCTTTATGCCTTCGGTGGCAGCATTTCCTTTTCCCGCTCCCTTAACTCTGTCTATCAGTTCTTCCGGTATAATAATTCCACTTACATTGGCAGCCATATATCGGGCCATACCTACAGATTTAAGTGGGGTTACCCCGGCCAAGATCTTACATTTTTCATGCAACCCCATATCTACAACCTGCTTCATAAATTCTTTAAACCGCTTCATATCATAGATACATTGGGTTTGAATAAAATCAACGCCGGCTTCCACCTTTTTGGCGAGCCTGTGAACCCTATACTGAAATGGATCGGCAAAGGGATTACATGCCGCACCGATAAACATTTTGAAATCGCCTTCTATCTCATCTCCACAGACTACCTTTTTTTCATCCCTCATGGTTTTGACCATATAGATCATCTGAATAGAGTCTATATCAAAGACATTCTTGGCCTCGGGATGATTCCCAAAGGTCTGGTGATCGCCGGAAAGGCAGAGCATGTTTCTAATTCCCAGGGCATTTGCACCAAAAAGATCAGACATCATTGCAATCCTGTTTCGGTCTCGTGCCACCATCTGCATGTTTGGCTCCAGCCCTTCGTCCATCAGGATTTTTGACGCTGCGATCGAAGACATACGCACAATAGCAGTCTGGTTATCGGTAATGTTAACTGAATCAACATTGCCCTTTAGCATGGCTGCCTTCTTTTTAACCACCTCCGCATCCGTACCCTTTGGAGGCCCTAACTCGCCGGTAACAACAAATTCACCTTTTTCTAACAGCCTTTCAAGATTGCTTCCAGATTTCATAGCCTTAAATCCTCCCTTACCCTCTTTCTTGGCCCACCACTGTGACTCGGTCTCCAATCCTTATACATCTCGACTGGCTTAATTCTTTCCAGTTCTCCCAATGCTTCGAGTCGCTCAATAATAAGATGCCAGGCACAATCAGTATCCTTGTTAATCTCGCATTTTCCATTCGAAGATCCTCCGCATGGACCATTGAGTAAGCTTTTCGCGCATCTGGTGATAGGGCAAATGCCTCCTGTCTTTTCCAAAACACAATCGCCACACCCAAGGCAGCGTTCTTCCCACAGGCCAACATCTATATTGGCACCCATAAAGGTAGTATTTAACCCTGGAATTACTCGTATAGGTTTATCCGTGATGGCTCGGTTAAAATAGTTACAGGAATGTTGGACTCCTACCCCACAGGCCATGGATAGTATAACATCAGCCTCTTTTACCCTTTCCAGAAACGCAGGATCAGCCATAAACTCATCATCGCACTGACGAACTACAAGTTCTTCACTGACTTCGACCTTATTTCCCTCATTGCCAAAGGCCAGTCGCAACTCCGATGCCAAAATTTCGACCTCTTTTTTGCCCCCTGCCTGGCAGATGGCTACACAGGTCTCGCATCCCAAAACCATAATTTTTTTACAATCCTTTACCGAAGCCTTGATTTCCTCAAAAGGTTTTCTGTCTGCTGTGATCATAGATTACTCCTTATCTTTTTTACTCTCTTGCTGAAGCTTTGCCCTATATGGATTGGGCCCCAGCCTTTTAGCCCGCTCTGTCATCTCCTTTGCAGTTTCTGCTATAAGTGGTGCTTCAGAAGCTGCAATATGAAAAAAATCGAGTCGTTCACTCCCTATTCCTATTTCATCTAACAGTTTCTTAGTATATTCCACCCTTTTTGCGGCTCTCAAATTTCCTTCCAGGAAATTACATGTGCCAGGCTCTCATCCTCCTACAAATATGGCGTCTGCCCCTGCCTCAAATGCCTTTAATATGTGTATAATCTCCACCTTACCCGTACATAAGTAGTAAACTATGCGGACATTAGGTGGGTATTGAATCCTTCCAACACCTGCCAAATCAGCAGCACTGTAAGCACAGTAATGACAGAGCATGGCCAACACTCTTGGTTCGTAATCCACCATTTCTAAATCCCCTTCTTGGGTTCGTTGTGTTTTTTGTGTTAAAAGGCTACGTACCTTATGAACCCAACAAACACAATAAACATTAGTATACCGCCATCAATTTTGGAATAATCTGGCTGTCCTTATAATGCTTAACCTGGATTGCATTATTAGGGCACATGGAGGC
>CAZBBQ010000201.1:2124-3728 GCA_964489745.1 uncultured Desulfobacteraceae bacterium | reverse complement strand
AACATGATTAAATAAATGTTTTAAAGGATTGTAATTGACACTCATTTTTTCTTTTTCAATTGCCATTAGGAATATTTTATAATGTTATGAGGGCTTGATTTTCTTCAAAATAGATATGGTTGAGATAAAGAGAACAAAATTGGTGTGGAATTATCAGGTAAAAGCTTGAAATCAAAGAGAGGCTTTTCCCTCTTTCGCATATTTTTGAGTAGTGCGCACCATATAACTTTTGTAATTTGGTTTTGACTTATTTTTTGTGGTATGGAAGAAAAGATTATGAATAAAATAAAAGCTATAGGATTTGACCTTTTTAATACCTTGATTATTGCTAAGCCTCACATTTTAGATGAGGCCATGGGAAGGCTGATCAACAGCCTTCGACAAAGCCGACTCTCATTTGATCATGAACAATTCAAAAAAAGCTACCAGGAGGCCACCCTCACATTTGTTACGAAGGCCCAAAAAGACGGAAGAGAAACACATAACCGGTTTTGGATATGTGCTGCGCTCCAGAGCCAGGGATATGACATTTTACCTGATGACGCCAGAATAGCTATTGCGGTTGAGGCTTATTTTTCAGCCTTTTTCCTCCACTGCTTCCTTGTTCCAGACACGAAAGAGATGCTCAGCACCCTGAGGAAGGTATACCGTCTGGGATTACTTACTAATTTCACTCATGGGCCCGCTGCCAGAGAGATTATTGACACATTAGGTCTCAACCCTTTTTTTGATGTGGTGCTCATTTCTGGCGAGCTGGGGTATCGCAAGCCACATCCGTTTGTTTTTCAGCAGCTCATTAAGTACCTGGGGGTTGAAAAGGATAAAATTCTCTATGTGGGCGACGACCCAGAGCCCGATATTACGGGTGCACAGAGGGCAGGGCTCCAGCCTGTTTTGACTACCTATGTGAGGGATCACAATATACCGTTCATGCCAGGTATTTTTTTCAGGGACGCTGAAAAAGTAGACTGCAAAGTACCCAAGATTTCCACATGGAACGATCTGCTATATCTTTTGAAAAGGAAATGAAGTGTTAATCAAGGAAGGTGATATCTGTTTAGGCAGGATTTATGCTATAGATTACAAGAAAAACGGGGATGATAGAAAGGGTAAGTATAAGAGGATATTCGCTCAGAGCATGCATCGCCCATATGTCTCTTAATTGCACAATAAAGTGCGTTCTAGCCTGAATAAAAGAGCAGAGATTGTTTAAAGCGCAGGTTATACAATCTCTGCACGAATGTTTTCCGCTACAATTTTTTCAATAAGAAAATCCCTGATTCGAAAGTTTTAACGGGATCTTTTTGAGGCCTTCAGAGGATTTAGCTTAATGGTTTCCTTTTTGGTGTCTGTCTGTATGTGAGTCGCCATATTGCAGACCCCATTTTTCCATTTGACAGAGGGATCGAGGAAACTCATACAGTATTTTCCGGTGGGATATTCAACGACTCTCTGGCAGCCGTCACACTGATCAACGACGGGGTGACAGCTCCCTCCATTAAACTGGCATCCTTTTTTGGTCATAAAGATGCACTCAAATCCTGGTCTTAACGTTGTACAAATCATGATAACCACATCCTTTCTTTATAAATTTTAAATAAGAA
>CAZBBQ010000201.1:0-2024 GCA_964489745.1 uncultured Desulfobacteraceae bacterium | reverse complement strand
CTTATTTTTAAAATGATTTCGTCTTGTCATTACAAACTCTGCAGCATGGAAAATCATTCACTGTTTGTCATAATGGGCTCCGCTTGCTTTCCCTGCATAACTCGTGTACCCGGTTTGACATCCTGTGTGAGCCATACATTGCCACCAATAATTGATCCCTTTCCAATGCGAACACGACCTAAAATAGTTGTTCCTGAATATACGATGACGTCATCTTCTACAATAGGATGACGAGGGATTCCTTTTACCAGTGCTCCAGAATCGTCTTTAGGAAAGCTTTTTGCTCCGAGAGTGACGCCTTGGTATAAGCGAACATTTCGACCTATAATACAGGTTTCTCCTATAACTGTGCCTGTTCCATGATCAATGAAGAAGCGTTCACCGATTGTTGTACCCGGGTGAATATCGATGCCCGTTTCTGAATGAGCCATTTCTGTTATGATTCTTGGGATGATGTCCACATCAAGAAGATAAAGCTCATGGGCAATACGATAGTTGGTAACAGCCTTTATGCTTGGATAGCAAAAAATAGTTTCACCAGGGCTATGAGCAGCCGGATCGCCTTCATAAGCAGCCGTCACATCAGTGACTAACAGGCTCCGGATTGATGGGAGTCGAGAAATAAATTTACGGGCCAAGTCCCGTGAGCGGTCTTCGCATTCCAGACATGCTTCCCTCTCCTTAATCTCACAGGAAAAACAAAATCCACGTTTAATCTGCTCGGAGAGCAGCCGCTGCACCTTGTCTAAATTCGATCCTATCGAATACGGCATAGTTTCCGGCGTCATATCGGGATCGCTGAAATATCCTGGAAAGAGTACCGCCTTGAGGAGGTCAACGATCTCTGCCAGAATTTCAATGGATGGCATTGCAGCCTCCAGCGAGGATTTATGGTAAACCGAATCATAGGAATCAGGGCGGCATAGTTCGGTAACCACACGTGTGATGACATTTTTTCTTTGAGATGTACCATGATTTGATTTTCTACTCATGGATAGTATTCCTTGATGGTGTATGCAAAGATACAAATTGTGTTATTTACCACTGGACCTAAAATACAATTTTCAAGAATAAAAAACTATTCTTCGAATAGATCGGTGCTCAGGTATCGCTCACCAGTATCGCAGACAATGAACACAATCAGCTTTCCGGTGTTTTCCTTTCGTCTGCCAATTTCCAATGCCGCATGTGCGATTGCCCCTGAAGAGATCCCGCAGAGGATCCCTTCTTCTTTGATAAGTCTTCTGGCCATGGCAAAGGCCTGTTCATTCGAGACGGGAAATACCTCGTCAATAAGGTTCCGTTGAAGGATATGAGGAACAAAACCGGCGCCGATGCCTTGAATTTTGTGCGGCCCTGCAGTGCCGCCGGAGAGCACTGGTGAATCTTTCGGCTCAACCGCCACCGCCTGGAATCCTGTCCTTCGTTCTTTCAAGATCCGAGCGACACCTGTAATAGTTCCACCAGTACCGACACCGGATACGAAAATATCTATTGTGCCATCAGTATCTTTCCATATCTCTTCAGCAGTCGTGCGTGCATGAATATCTGGATTCGCAGGATTTTTAAACTGTTGGGGTATAAAGGATTTTTTTGTATGAGCAGCGAGTTCCTCCGCCTTAGCAATTGCCCCTGGCATACCCTTTGCGGCAGGAGTAAGAACAAGTTCAGCGCCGAAGCTCTTGAGCACTTTTCGCCTCTCAACACTCATACTTTCTGGCATAGTCAGAATGAGATGATAACCTCGAATCGCACATACAAAGGCAAGAGCGATTCCGGTATTGCCGCTGGTGGGCTCAATAATAACGGTATTTTTGTCAATTTTCCCCTCCTTTTCTGCCTGAAGGATCATATTAAACCCTATTCGATCCTTGACCGAACTACATGGATTATAAGACTCCAGTTTTCCAACAACAGTGGCCACACATCCCGTGCTGACCTTATTAAGTTTTACCAGAGGTGTTTTTCCCACTAAATCAAGCATAGTATTGGCAATATTCATGGAATACTCCCTTCTTATTTTC
>CAZBBQ010000200.1:0-3729 GCA_964489745.1 uncultured Desulfobacteraceae bacterium | reverse complement strand
CTTGAATACACTCACTCCCCGTCATCGGAATAGGCATCTTTCTTCCTGTTTCATCAGGCTCACCTAACTCCATTCGTATCAGCTCCACACCCTTTACCTTTCCCTCTTTACTCACAACACGCTTTGGGGCTACCAGGTATTGTATCTTCACCCCCTCATGCAAGGCTGCTTCAACCTCCTCTTTACTCGCAGGCATTTCCTGTTGACTTCGACGATATAAAACAATCACCTGCTTTGATCCCATCCTTATGGCAGTTCGAGCAGTATCAATCGCAGCATTACCTCCTCCGATTATCAATACCGTGCCTGATAGATTAATGGTTTGTCCTGCATTCACGGTATTCAAAAAATCCAAACACTTGAGGATTTCTGGAGTATCTTCCCCAGCAACATCGAGCGCTCTGTCCTTCCATGTACCCATTGCAAGAACTGTAGCATCAAAACGGTCTCTTTTTATATCTTGCAGAGAAAGCTCCTTACCAATACGAATTGAGGGAATAAATTTTACTCCCAAAGACCGGATAATACCGATATCGTGATCAATCACGTACCTCGGCAAACGAAAGGGTGGTATAGCACCCACCAGCATACCACCAGGCTGGGCAAGCGCATCCATAACTGTAATTGTATATCCCTGCATTGCTAACTCAAAGGCACATGCAAGACCAGCAGGACCAGCCCCCACAATACCCACCTTCTTTCCCTGAGCAGGTTTTTTACGCTCTTTAAGCACTTTCACTATCTCTTGTTGGTGATCGATCTCATAGTGAGCCGCATATCGTTTTAACTCCCGAATAGATACCGGATCATCCCAACTGCCACGAACACAAGCCTGCTCGCACGGATGGTGACACACATACCCACATACTCCTGGAAGCGGGTTATCCTGACGTATCACCAACAACGCCTCTTTCACTTTCCCAGCCGCCAGCAGCTGAACATAGTCTCGCACCTGCTGGCCAAGGGGACACGAGCCAACACATGGAGGAAGAAGCTCTGTGGCTACTAAATCAGTGTTTGTGTAGACATAACCCCGCACTGTATCCTCATCATGCCTGAGATCAGGCAGATATTCAGCCGGGCATGCCCTGACGCACACACTGCATCGCTGGCATAAATCTCTATCGATTACTGGCTTATGGGTTCTTCCTTCGATTGCCATGTTGTGTTTGTTACCTGCCCGCCATCGCTCTCGCTCAGGCGAGGCGGGGGTTAATTGTATTTATTGTCTTAAAATTTAGGCACTTTGGGCACTTTTAATATCCTTACCCAGCGTATAGCCAACCTCAAGGGCCTTCAGGTTTAGTTCCCTGAACCGTTGGCCAACATTTGTTTTAATGGATAAAATCAAAGACTTCTCACTCACTATCCCAGTAATTACTACTGATGTCCCGAGCATAACAATATTGGCCACCTGTTTGTTATTGAATGCATCAATTGATGTTTTTGTTGCAGGTACGCCAATTTGTTGCACACCATGCATATCTCTCGGATGTACGATCATATCGTCATAGAGGACAAGGGCACCCTGTTCGGCCAAATCTTGCATATACTCGTCATACGCAGTCTGAGACATAGCAATAAGGATGTCTGCTTTTATTACATGAGGGTATGTAATGGGATTTTTTGCAATGACCACCTCAGACCTGGCAGAACCGCCCCTGGCTTGAGCGCCATAGGAATTTGACCCGGAAACCCATTTGTCATCATTAATAGCAGCATGTCCAAGGATCGTTCCAGCCAAAACCACCCCCTGTCCACCATAGCCGCAAAGACGAATTTGTGTAAGGTTACTCATTCCTGAACTCTCCAGTGATAATCTTATCCTTTAATTCATTTTCTGAAAAATGATCCGCCTCTTCCCTGGAGATACATCTCTCTGCCAAAGTCTTTAGCATATCCGCCGGAGAGTCATATCTGTTTCTTCTTCCAAATTGGGTGGGACAGGGGGAAAGGACTTCGATAAAGGTAAATCCGGGTGTACTAAGAGATTTTTTTATGGCACTCACTAACAATAAAGGCTGTGTTACTGAAAACCGAGCCACATACGGGGCACCAGCGCCGAGAACTAACTTACAGAGATCAAATGGGCGGTAGATATTGCCATCCATGCTTGTGGAAGTAAGAGCGCCCAGAGGGGATGTGGAGGCCACTTGTCCGCCAGTCATGCCATAGATCATATTGTTGGCACAGATCACTGTGAGATCTACATTTCTTCGTGCAGCATGGATAAGGTGGTTCCCCCCAATGGATGTAAGATCCCCATCTCCACTGATCACCATGACGTTGAGTTTTGGATTGAACATCTTTGCCCCTGTTGCAAATGCAATGGCCCGTCCGTGTAAGGTATGAAGGGTATCGGCATTGAAATGAGGGCTTGGAATCCACGCCGCACAGCCTATACCAGAGACAAAAAGCATATCATCCATACTTATTTTAAGTACATCAATAGCTCGAAGGATGAGATTCATTAATATTCCATGGCCACATCCAGGGCAAAAGGGTGTTGAATCAATTCCTGGACGTAGATATTCTTCCAAATCCCTGCCCATTATACGAGCCTCCGTACTTCGTGTAGTATTCTATGAGGATGGATGATTTCACCATTGGTCTGGTTGTAAGGGATCACCTCACAGGAAGCATATTTCATCACCTCACCGATAATCTGCCCCCTATTCATCTCTGGGACAAAAATCTTTTTGGCCTTTTGGCCAATATCGTGAATAATTTCATCAGCAAAAGGCCAGATGGTTTTTAGCCTCAGAAGGCCGACCCTTTTTCCTTCTTTTCGGAGTTGCTCTATAGCAAAAAGTGCGCTTCGTGCAGTAAATCCATAGGAAACCACAATGACTTCAGCATCTTCCAGGTGATATGAATCTGTCTGAATGATTTTGTCTCTATTATTCAAAATTTTTTTGTTAATCCTGTTCACGAGCCGTGAGTGCACCTCGGGGTCATCGGTTTTTCTGATCCCGATCTCATTATGTGTGGACCCGGTCACTAAAAGTTTTTCCCCTTCACCGAATGAAGGCATGGGTGGAACACCATCGTTCTGGTTCGTGCCAAAAGGAGGTGCCCCTTTCTTTTTTTCCCTATTAAAGACCGTAAGGGTGGCCTTCACCTCGATCCTTTCCCGTAAATGGCCAATAGCCTCATCGCCCATTACAAAAACAGGAACTCGATACTGCTCGGCTAAATTAAAGGCATCTATTGTCTGGTCATACATCTCTTGAACCGACCATGGAGACAGTGCAATAATATAATAGTCTCCGTGGGAACCCCATTTTGCCTGCATAAGATCGCCACTGGCTACCCTTGTTGCCTGGCCAGTGCCTGGTCCAGCTCTTTGGATATTAACAATAACAAGGGGCGTTTCTGTTAAGGCAGCGTACCCAATGCCTTCCTGCATAAGAGAAAAACCTGGTCCAGAGGTGGCTGTCATTGCCTTGGCACCCGCCCATACTGCTCCAATAACGGAACAGATAGAAGCAATTTCATCCTCCATTTGCATGAACACACCATGCACTTCTTTAAATCGGACGGAAATTCTTTCCATGATCTCACTTGAGGGAGTAATGGGATAGCCTGCATAATACCGACATCCAGCAGCGATAGCCCCTTCAGCCACTGCTTCGTTGCCTGAAAAGTAGTAATGTCCCGCAGGAAAAGTACTGTCTATAACCCTATAATCCATATAATTGCCTCAAAAGGTAGTGCAAATATTTTTTT
>CAZBBQ010000199.1:0-3747 GCA_964489745.1 uncultured Desulfobacteraceae bacterium | reverse complement strand
CTTAGCTTATTTTGCTTCCTGGTTTACTTTCTTTGTCCGGGATTAAGAGATACACCCCTTTTTCATCCTCTGCGGCAAGAATCATTCCTTTGGATTCAACTCCCATGAGTGTGACAGGTGCGAGATTGGCAATCACTATCACCTGTTTATTTATGAGTTCATTCGCCTGGTAGTAAGCAGCCATCCCAGCCACTATTGTTCTTGTTTCTCCAATGTCAACCACAAGCCTGAGTAATTTTTTAGATCCGGGAATGGTTTCTGCTTCCTTGATAGTGCCAACCCGTATGTCTAATCTTTGAAAGTCTTCAAGGCTTACAAGCCCTGGTTCTTCTCTCACTTTTTCCTCCATTTCAGGGCTTGTCATGTCAGAAGAAAAGTCGTTCTTTTTGCTTTCTTTCATGTCCTGCTCTGTAATTTTTTTACTATCTAAAGAGGTAGCCGTAAGTTCTCTATCAGGGTTTAGCCTTGGAAAAAGGGGAGGAGCCTTTGATATGGGCCCGGCCTTTTGTATTTCTCCCCATTTCTTTAAACTATTGAGAGGTAATTTTACTCCAACAATTCCTAATCCCAATTGGTGCTGTATTTTTTCGGCTGTGTGAGGCATAAAGGGCCATAGCAGCACTGAGACTATTTTGATTACCTCGGTAATAGCATTGAGCACGGTGTTCAATCGATCTTGATCGTGTGTAGCCAGCACCCAAGGTTTCATGGTATCGATATATTTATTTGCCTTGCCAATCAATTCCCACACAGCAATTAACGCCTTGTGAAAGGTGAATTTCTTCATCATATCCTTATATTCTTCAATCACCTTATTAGAAGCATCTTGCAGGATTATATCCTCTTCTTTGAATGCAGAAGGAGGTTGGAGTTTTCCATCAAAATATTTGACTACCATATTCATGGATCGAGAGATAAGATTCCCCAAATCATTTGCCAGATCTGAATTAAATCTCTTTACAAGAGATTCTTCGGCGAAATCAGAATCAAGGCCAAATACCATATCTCTGAGCAAGAAATACCTGAATGCATCCAGGCCATATTTATAGGCTAAATCCATGGGCCTCACGATATTCCCAAGGCTTTTTGACATCTTCCCCATATTCACATTCCAGTAACCATGGACATTAAGATGCTGATACGGTTCAATACCGGCTGACTTGAGCATGCATGGCCAGAATATTCCATGGGGCTTTAGAATATCCTTTGCAATAATATGCTGCGCAACAGGCCAAAATTTCTTAAAAAGGTCTCCATCAGGGTAGCCGAGGGCTGATATATAGTTAATTAAGGCATCAAACCAGACATAGGTCACATAATTATCATCAAAGGGAAGTGGAATTCCCCAAGATAATCTTGTTTTAGGTCTTGATATGCAGAGATCTTCCAGCGGCTCCCTTAAAAAGGCAAGCACCTCGTTTTTATACCTCTCTGGCCTAATAAAATCAGGATGTGAAGTAATATAATCGATAAGCCATTCTTGATAATTACTCATCCGGAAGAAATAGTTTTCCTCGCTAATAATCTTCGGCTCAGTCAAATGAATTGGGCATTTACCGTGGAGCAATTCAGTATCTGTATAAAACCGCTCACATCCTATACAGTATTTCCCCTCATATTCACTAAAATATATATCCCCTTTTGCATATACTTTAGAGAGAATCTCGCTGACCGTGTCTTGATGATTTTTATCAGTAGTGCGTACAAAATAGTCGTTTGTAATATTAATTTTGGGCCAGGTTTCTTTAAAGATTTTACTTATTCTGTCCACATATGCCTTGACTGTTTCGCCTGATTTTTCTGCTGCCTCCACTATCTTGTTGCCATGCTCGTCCGTGCCCGTTAAGAAAAATGTGTTAAAACCGCTCAGGCGATAAAACCGTGCAATTACATCGGCTACAATAGTAGTATACGCATGTCCTATATGCGGCTCTGCATTCACATAGTAAATAGGTGTGGTAATATAGAATGAATCTTGACTATTTTGGGCCATTATTCCCTCGTGATTTTTTTTTCATTTCTGCATAGGTATCGTATTCATAGGCAAGACAACACATCAATCTCCCGCATATACCAGAGATTTTATCTGGATTGAGAGAAAGGTCTTGGTCTTTCGCCATCCTTATAGAAATAGGGTCGAAGTTTGACAGAAACAATGAACAGCATAATTGGCGACCACAATGGCCAATTCCACCAAGCTTCCCTGCTAAATCTCTGGTGCCAATTTGTTTCATTTCCACATGAGTATTAAATTTTTGAACAAGCTCTTTTACCAATCCCCTGAAATCAACCCTCGTGGTGGATATATAAAAAAAGGTAAGTTTTCTTATGTCAAAGGAAAGTTCCACAGCTACCAAATTCATGGGCATTTTTTTCTTCTCTATCTGCTCTTTACAAAACCGCATGGCCTCTGCTTCAATTCTTTCATTTTTCTTCTTTTTTTCAATATCTTCTGCTGTAGCCAGACGAAATACCTTTCTAATTGGCCTGTCCGGCATGGAGGCATCCCGAAGTCTCGGTTTACTGCATACGGTGCCCAGTTCAATGCCCTCTTTAGCTTCAACAATAACCTTATCCCCTTTATTGAGGACAAAATTACCAGTGTAAAACTCATGGATTCTTCCATCTTTCCTAAAGCTTATAACAACAATTTTTTTTGGACTCTCTTTAGACATACGAACCCTTTACAGCTCTTTTTAGCCCCAACAGAGATCTTTCAAGGAGAAAAAGAAGATTTCTATTCTCCATCAAATCATGTTCGGCTCTGGCAATAACTGCCAGCGACCTCATGAGTGCATCAACAGTATATAATGCAGATGCATTTTCAAGATGATTGCTGAGATCGGAATTTAAAGTATGGCCTATTTTACCCTCTAATTTGAAAAGGAGGATGTCTCTGTACCAGCTTTTCCATATTCCCAACATCAAGGCGATGGTATCATCATTACCTTCTTTGTTGGTGGCGGAGCTTTTTCTAAAACCAGACAGCTCACGTGCCAAATCAATTAACATATCAGATGACTTGTTAATAACACTATTTAACATAGTTATCCAGCTTACCCTGTGATTGAAAAAATTATCCCTTGATAGTGTTTTTGCCCTACCGAGACTCCCCTCTGAAAGCTTTGCAACAATTTGTGCCTTTTCTTTATCCATATTTTCTTCTTTTATCAACCAATTTACAACAGCTTCGGTAGGGAGAGGTTTAAAGGGAACCTTCTGACATCGAGAAATAATAGTTGGAAGAAGTTCTCCAGGATCTCTCACATTCAAGATAAAAATGTTATAAGGAGGCGGCTCCTCAAGCGCCTTTAAAAATGCATTGGCCGCCTCATCAGTCATTTTTTCAGCTGGATCTACAATAATTATCCTGTACCGCTCAAGAGCCGGAGAGAAGGCAAGATGCCTATTAATCTCCCTGATTTGGTTAATCCCAATTCCTTTTTTATCCTTATCGGGCTCAATAATAATGAGATCAGGATGGTTTCCATCTAGTATCTTTTTACAGGAACTACATTTCTTACATCCATCCCCATCAACCGGATCCATACAATTGATTAATAAGGCAAAAGCCATAGCAGTGGTTGTCTTCCCGATTCCTTGGATACCAGCGAATAGATACGCAGGGGCAATTGTATCGCCGGTTATGATCCTTTTTAAAAAGGTTATCGCCTTGTCTTGACCGATTATTTCCTTAAATAATTTAGGGCTCATGCTATTGTTTGTTGTGTTCATTGAGTTTATAGG
>CAZBBQ010000198.1:0-3811 GCA_964489745.1 uncultured Desulfobacteraceae bacterium | reverse complement strand
GTGCAGAATGAGTAATGGCGCCAACTGAGATCAGATTGACGCCGGTTTTTGATATTGCCTCTATTGTCTCTAAGGTAATGCCACCCGAGGCCTCTAAAAGAACCTTTCCCCCAGCTATCAAAACTGCCTCTTTCATTTCTTTGACAGACATATTATCCAAAAGAATTGCATCCGCACCTACCCCTATAGCCTCTTCAAGCCCATGGATATCTTCCACTTCTACCTCAATCTTTAACGTATGAGGCACGGTTGCCTTAATTTTTTTCACCGCCTCGGATATAGAACCAGCGGCGGCAATATGGTTATCTTTGATTAAGATTCCATCAAAGAGGCCAAACCGATGATTAAACCCGCCACCCATTCTGACGGCATATTTCTCTAAGACCCGTAACCCAGGAGTTGTCTTTCTGGTATCGATTACTCGAACTGTGGAAGGATCTGTTTTCTCAACATACTGTCTGGTAAGGGTAGCTATTCCAGAGAGGTGCTGTAGGAAATTAAGGGCGGTTCTTTCTCCACTCAATATTCCCCTCATTGATCCTGTCACTGTACCGATAGTTGTCCCCTTGGGTATTATATCTCCATCGTGATACGTGCATTCAACCACTATTTCAGGATTGAGCAGAAAGAAAACCCTTGAAAAAATCCCTATCCCAGAAAGCAGCATCTCTTCCTTGGCAAAGAGTTGCGCCTTTCCATTAAGAGATGGATCTACAATAGCCGAGGTAGTGATATCCCCTGACCCTACATCTTCATTTAAAGCAGTATCAATGATTGCATCCATGTGGGAGTAATACACTTTTAATTGAGCCCCTTAAGAATGGTAAGATTTTGGTATAATTTTTCTAACTTCATGCTCATATGCTGAACTTTTTCTTTGACATTTTCTACTATATGGGAAGGAGCCTGATTCAAAAAGTCACTGTTTTCCAATTTCTTTTTTGACATTTCCATTTCCTTCTCAATCTTTTTTATTCCTTTATATATCCTCTTTCTTTCATCATCGTAATTGATCAATCCCTTGAGAAGAACATGGACTTGAATATCGCTAAAAACATACGTGGCAGAGGAATCAGGTTTTTCCATATCGGAAACAAGCTCAACAGATTCTACTTTTGCAAGGTTTGTAATATATGAAAGATTATTTTTAAAAATTTCTTTTTCTTTTTTTCTCTTTACATCTATGATGATCTTTACGTCCTTTTTTGGAGGAATATTCATCTCCCCTCTTATATTCCTGACACCCGTTATCACCTCTTTAATGAGATCCATTTCTTTGATTGATTCCTCATCATAGATGAAATCGGTTCCCTGAGGGAATTGGGCTATCATGATGCTTCCTTCTGTATGAGGCATTCGTTGCCAGATTTCCTCGGTAATAAACGGCACAAATGGATGGAGAAGCTTCAGCACACCACTCAAGACAGTTTGCATTACACTCTGGGCAACTTCTATTCTCTTTTGATCCTTGCTATAGAGCTCCAGTTTCACCATTTCCAGATACCAGTCACAGAATTCATGCCAGACAAACTGGTAGGTGATGCTCGCGGCATCATTAAATTTGTAGTCATCTATATGACTGCTTATCTCATCTGCAACCACCCCTATCCTACTCATAATCCAGGTATCAGCCAGGGTAAGGGCATCAGCATTGATAGATGGCGATTTACAATCCTTGAGGTTCATTAAGGAAAATCTGGCAGCATTCCAGATTTTATTCATAAAATTTCTGTATCCTGCTATCCTTTCTTCTGAGATCCTAATGTCTCTTCCCTGTGCAGCCAATACAGAGAGGGTGAATCGAAAGGAATCAGTACCGAAGCTGTCTAACACCACCAAAGGATCAATGATATTTCCTTTGCTCTTACTCATTTTTTGGCCCTGATCATCTTTGACAAGGGCATGGATATACACATCTCGAAAAGGGATATCTCCCATGAAGTGGAGACCCATCATCATCATTCGTGCCACCCAGAAAAAAAGGATATCAAAACCGGTCACTAACACTGATGTAGGATAAAAGGCTTTTAATTCATCAGTGGAATCTGGCCACCCCAATGTGGAAAATGGCCAGAGAGCTGAACTGAACCACGTATCTAACACGTCTGTTTCCTGCTGGATATTTGTGCTTTTGCATCGAGTACATATCTTGGGTTCTTCTTTGGCTACTATAACTTCTCCACATTCCTGACAAAACCAGGCTGGAATGCGGTGCCCCCACCAGATCTGTCTGGATATACACCAATCTTTTATATTGTTCATCCACTCAAAATACACACGTTCCCAATTTTCAGGGACTATCTTTGTTTTTCCATCCTTTACTGCAGCAATGGCCTTTTCAGCAAGAGGGGCTGTTTTCACAAACCATTGCTTGGAAAGAAGGGGTTCGATCATGGTCTTACAACGATAACAGTGTCCTATTGCGTTACGGTACGGCTCAATTTTTTCAAGTAGTCCAGAATTTTTCAGATCGTCCAGAATCTTTTCCCGGCATTCAAACCTGTCCATGCCCTGGTACGGTCCGGACAGTTCGTTCATTTTACCGCTCTCGTCAATAACCTTTATTCGTTCAAGCCCATGGGCATTTCCAATTTCAAAATCGTTGAGGTCATGGGCTGGGGTAATCTTTAGAGCGCCGGTACCAAATTCTTTATCCACATATTTATCCAAAATAACTGGTATAGGTTTATTGAGAACTGGTAAAAGCACATTCAATCCAGAAAGGTTTCCATACCGTTCATCCTCCGGATTCACAGCTACTGCAGTATCACCTAAAAGTGTTTCAGGGCGTGTAGTGGCTATCGTCAGGGAGCCTTTTTGGTTTTCAAAGGGATATCGAATATAATAGAGGAAACTGTCTGTATCTTCATGTTCTACCTCAAGGTCAGCCAGTGCTGTATGGCACCGAGGGCACCAGTTTATAATGTAGTCTCCCCGGTAGATTAAGTTTTCTTCATACAGACTGACAAAAACCTTTCTTACAGCCTTAGAAAGGCCCTCATCCATTGTAAACCTCTCTCGACTCCAGTCACAGGAACTTCCCAGCCTTTTAAGCTGATTGATAATTATTCCTCCATACTTTTTCCGCCACTCCCATACCAATTCAATGAATTGTTCCCGACCAATTTGATGACGGTCGGTTTTTTTTAAGGCAAGATCTTTTTCTACAACATTTTGGGTAGCAATACCTGCGTGGTCTGTACCGGGTTGCCATAGAACATTATATCCTTTCATTCGTTTGTATCTGCATAGAATATCCTGGAGGGTATTGTTAAGGGCATGGCCCATATGGAGGCTTCCAGTGACATTTGGGGGAGGAATGACAATAGAAAACGGGGATTTGTCTGATTTTACGTTGGCCTTAAATAGATCATTTTCTTCCCAGTATTTATACCACCTCTCTTCCACTTCCTTAGGGTTGTAGGTTTTGGCCAAGACATTGTTTTCCATCAAATAGCGCTCCTTTGTATTACTGTATCGGTGTTAACGAAAAATAAATAGAAAGTAATAATGAAATGGGCACAATGACATTTGAAAAAATTTCATGTATATTTGTCGTTGTGCCCACGTATTTCAAACAAGATTGATGTGTATTAATCTTCTGACATAATACGCTTTTTTAACGTATCTATCTCCTCCTTGATAATTTTTTCAGCTACTTCAGGTATAACTTCTCTGGCTACCTTTTCTATGACATCGCTTGCTACCTTTGTTAAGATGGCCTCAATTTTTTCTTCTGAGATTGATGGGAACACCTCTTTTACCGCCTCTTCTTCCACCTCTTCTTCAGCAAGCTCTTCCTTTTCAGCGA
>CAZBBQ010000197.1:0-3816 GCA_964489745.1 uncultured Desulfobacteraceae bacterium | reverse complement strand
ATGAGATCCTTCCTGGTTCCATATTTTGTAATAGTTGTGGAGAGAAGATTACTTAAGAAATGTCAGTAGTTCGTTGTTCGTGGTCTTTTGTATATCTGGCAACAGTCAACGGACACTATCAAATAGTATCCTATGAACATCTCTATTTCATGCCCTCAATGCGGCGCTGAGGTTGAACTTGCAGAAGAAGACACCGTTTTTAAGTGCCTTTATTGTGGCTCAATATTGAAACCTACAGGTCGAGATAGAGTTCAGTCCTTTTTTATCTCGCCTCAAAAGACTGCCCAAAAGGTAGGCCAAGCTTTACTTCGTGCCTTAAAAGCTGACAGCTCAAAGGATCTGCACATAGGAGAGCACTATCTTCTTTACGCCCCCTACTGGCGGGTAAATGGTATGCTTTTTCAGTGGGTCTTTGGGAGAAAGTATTTTAAAAGTCCTGGTGGACAAAAGGCGTGGGAAAATTTTAAAAAACTGAGGGCTGCGCCATGGTTTCGAACATTTCCCGCCTTTGATTCTTCAAAATGGGGCCTTTTCTCCCTTGGTCTCAGGGCTCAAGTATTAAAAGTAATGCCCTTTAATAAACAAAAGATGGGCAAAGACCCCCTCCTCATAAAGCAAACTATTTCCTTTAAGGAAGCTGTTGAGCATGCGCAAGACTCCATTATACGCCAAAGAAGTGGTGGCTCGACCGAAGTGGAGATGCTTAACTCAGAGCTGATAGGTGAGCGCTATTCTTTGCTCTTTTTTCCATTTTACTGCTACATCCTCAGAAATAATGGGCAGAAATCCTTGCTCATCGTCGATGCCCTTTCTCACAAGGTTATCAAAGGCAGCCTGGCTATAGACGAACTTACGAAAAACTCATCTGGAAATACAATTCCCTATAAACCGTTAAATTTCATCCCCTTCAAATGCCCGAATTGCGGCTGGAACTTCCCCTACACGCCTCATGCACTCATTCATGTCTGTAAAACATGTGGTCGCGCCTGGCAGGAAAAGGAAGGTACCTACGTACCTGTACCATACAAAATATGTTTGAAAAATAAATCCATTCAGACACAGTGGAAATATCTGGCCTTCTGGCGACTGACAGGGATTATAAAATCACGGAACCGGGATTACAAAACACTCAAGGAGTTTTATGAACTCTTTCCCCTTCCCAGGGTCTTGGACGAAGAGACAATAAAAAAGAGAACTATATCCTTTTATATACCTGCTTTTAGGATTAAAAATGTAAGAATAGTTGATAGATTTTCATCCCAGCTAACCCAATCGCAGCCTCAATTTTTAGAAAGTGATATCGACACCATTGAAGGCCTTGATCTATCCGATGTATGGCTTCCTTTAAAAGAGGCAAAAGAGATGGCCCATGTTCTTCTGTTCTCAATGACAAAAAAAGAGCATAAAACAACAAAGAATGTGATAAAAGATGCCCAGATACATTTTACAAATGCAAGACTTTTATGGATCCCTTTTATGGAGAAAGGTATTTATCTAAGGGAATCTCACACAGATTTTGCCATTCAAAAGAACGCCCTTGATCTCACGTAGTTGTTCAGAAAACTGCCATTACAAATAAAGGTGCGTCTTATGAGATCAGTGTAACAAACTGGTCTTTTATGCAAAGCAACACAACGGGCGTAAAATATATGAGGAGGCATTTATGCCGAAAAAAGGGTTTTTACCGCTTACAAATTATCGTGAATATCCCGTTGATGAAATGAAACAACGCGCATCAGAATTTTATGCAGAAATGAAGCGACGACAAACAGTTCGTCAGTTTTCGGATCGGCCTGTGCCTCGCGATATTATCGAAGACTGCCTATGCACAGCTTCCACAGCACCCAGCGGTGCCAACATGCAGCCATGGAGTTTTGTTATTGTGTCTGACGATATTGTCAAGCGACAGATCCGTGAAGCTGCTGAGAAAGTTGAGCACGAGTTTTATGAAAGTGATTCGACTCAGACGTGGGTCAAGGCCCTTGATCATTTGGGCACTGATCAAAACAAACCCTTCTTAAAGACTGCTCCCTACTTGATTGTCATTTTTTCACAGATCTATAGCTTTTTATCGGATGGAAGAAAAAAGAAACACTACTATGTGACTGAATCAGTAGGTATTGCCACAGGTATGCTTATTGCGGCAGTACACCATGCGGGTCTTGCTTCATTGACTTATACACCCAGCAAGATGAGATTTTTGAACAAAATTTTGTCCCGACCTTCAAATGAAAAACCCTTTATGATCCTTGTTGTCGGGTATCCAGCCGAAGATACGGTTGTTCCAGCAATTCGTAAGAAAGCGCTGGAAGATAGTGCCATATTTATTTAGGCAAATGATATTTTTTAGTGTCCAGTATTAATATTAAGAAAGACATTCAATACGTCATGTCTTTCATACAGTCGTTAGATAACAAATAAATGTAACATAAGGAGACATTATGGAAAACAATAGCCCTCCATTAAAACCTATGGCTCTTAGCAGTTTCAAAGGCATTGATTCAGCACTTGGAAAAATTACTGGAAACTTCTGGAAGTTGGTTTGGGGGAACAAAAAACCTGCAATTGACCAAAAAACCAAATACTTGTTATCTCTTGCTAATGCTGTGGGAGCTCGTCGATTCCGTCAGGCAACAAGAGAATTAATAAAAGGGTATGTAATAGGTGTCACAGTTGATGAAATGGATGAATTGTTTACTCTTTTTGTGTGGAATCAAGGAATAGGACATTTTGCATCAGAAATAGTTTCTTCTCCATTATTCATTGTTTACCAATTAATAAAATCGGAAGAAGCGAAGCGCATCCCCAAAAAAGAAATAATACACAAATTAATGGAAAAGTTTGGTGAAGACAATCCTGATATCACCACTAAGTTACAATCGTTTGATGATATAGAATAGTTACTGATGTATTTCCCTGCAAGAGTATGACTTTGTGGAACTCAGATATGTCTCCATCGAATTCCGGCATTTTTACTCACCAGTCACACTTTGTAATGCCCAGGATACTCAAATAGTTGCCATTTCACTCGCATCAACCACAACAAACGGTTATAGTAAGAAGTTGCCTTTTTTTGCCTCATGCTTCATGTGAGTATTTTACTGAATAAATATCGTGGTTGTGAAACGGATAATTTTCTGGAGATAATTAAAAAAAATCAAGACACAGATTAAAGGGCCCCTCAAGTAATACGTTCAAGTATTTCGAATATGAGGCCTATTGACAGTCACTGGAATATGATAATGCCTCTTGTGTCACGACAATAAAAGGATAAATGGTTTTCCAACAATCAAAGGATCTGGCTCAAAAATAATTTAGTTCTCTCATGAATGGGATTGGTGAAAAAGTGTTCTGCGGTTCCCTCCTCAACAATCTTGCCGCCATCCATAAATACAACGCGGTCGGAGACCTCTCGAGCAAATCCCATTTCATGTGTTACAACCGCCATAGTCATGCCCTCTCGGGCAAGTTTTTTCATCACGTCTAAGACCTCACCGATCATTTCAGGGTCCAGCGCCGATGTAGCCTCATCGAACATCATAATTTTGGGGTGCATGGCCAGTGCCCTGGCTATTGCAACGCGTTGTTGCTGGCCGCCTGAAAGTTGGGATGGATAGTTTTTTTCTTTTTCCAGAATTCCTACCTTATTCAGCAAATCTCTTGCTATTTCAAGTGCCTCTTCCCTGTTTCTCTTTCGTACAATCTTTTGTGCAAGGGTAACGTTTTCTATAACGGTCTTGTGTGGAAACAGGTTAAAAAGCTGAAAAACCATGCCTATATCTTCCCGAACCTTGTTAATGTTTACCTTTTTGCCAT
>CAZBBQ010000196.1:0-3833 GCA_964489745.1 uncultured Desulfobacteraceae bacterium | reverse complement strand
ACAATATGCCAGCCAGACTCGAAATACAATTAAAGCCAGAGATGATTGATGCAGAGGGAATGAGCATCAACCGAAAGGCATCTGCCTACTTTGGTCTTACCGTTACTGATACCAGGGTAATGAGGGTATTAACCATTGACGCTGATCTAAAGGGTGATCAGTTAGAAAGGATTAGGACAGAGATATTCACTAATCCCGTTACCGAGGAATCCTCTTTTACCCCCCTAGCAAGTAATTTCGACTGGATAATATGGGTAGGCCTCAGGCCTGGGGTCAGGGACCCTGCAGGCAGCACAGCGATTGAGGCTATAGAAGGTCTTTTAGACATACGGTTCAAACGAGATGAATCGGTGTACACATCCAAGATATATCAGCTAAGGGGAGATCTAAAAAAAGATGATGTTGAAACAATAGCACGAGAAATACTGGCAAATGACATCATCCAGCAATGGAAAATATATAGCGTAGATGAGTGGGATGATCAAAGGGGGATCGGCATGAATATCCCTAAGGTTGCCCTTGATAACCTACCGCAAGTAAGAACTTTTTCAATTAAAAGCGATGAAGAATTACAGAAGTTGTCACAAGAAAGGAGCCTTGCGCTACAGAGTAGCGATATACCGGTTATACGAAATTATTTCTTACAGGAGGATGTGCTTTTAAAACGAAAGCCATTTGGACTTAATCTCCCCACAGATGTGGAGCTTGAGTATATATCACAGGCGAGAAGTGATCATTGCAACCACAATACATTCAGGGGGCTTTTTCGATACCATGACATGGCTACTCATAACAAAGAGATCATTGATAATCCTTTTAAAACATGTATTGAAGCACCCACCTTGCAGATAAAAGAGAAAAAGGACTGGGTTATCTCTGTACTCTGGGATAATGCAGGTGTGGGGAGGTTTGATGAAAATTATTATTATGTTATTACTGGAGAGACACACAATAGTCCATCAAATATCGAGGCCTATGGAGGGGCTATCACAGGGATAGTAGGGATTTACCGTGACCCTCTGGGAACAGGAAAAGGTTCAAAATTAATTTTGGGCACCTATGGGTTTTGTGTGGGACCCAGGGATTATAACGGAGAACTTAAACCACATCTCCACCCAAGGCGACTTCTGGATGGTGTGATTGAGGGTGTGAGAGATGGTGGAAACAAAAGTGGTATTCCCACCCCATTTGGACAGGTTATTTTCGATCACTCCTATATGGGAAAATGCCTCGTGTATGTAACCGCTGTGGGCATTATGCCCGCCACAGTAGAGGGTGCCTCTTCCCACCTAAAAAGGACGAATCCAGGTGATTTGATACTCATGTGCGGCGGCAGGGTAGGAAAGGATGGCATCCATGGAGTGACGGCTGCCTCTGAGACCTATAGCGAAACGACCCCTGCAGGTCATGTTCAGATAGGAGACCCCTATACTCAGAAGAAGATGCATGATTTTTTACTCGAAGCGAGAGATGAGGGACTTATAGAATTTATTACCGATAACGGCGGCGGTGGGCTCTCTTCATCAATAGGAGAATCAGCCAGGTGGTCTAATGGCTGTCATGTAAACTTAGAAAAGGTCCCTCGTAAATATGAGGGACTGGATCCATGGGAAATATGGGTGAGTGAATCTCAGGAGAGGATGACTGTAGCGGTACGGCCTGACAATATTGACAGGTTCATGGAGCTTTCCACAAAACATGCAGCAGAAACAACAGTGATTGGTCAGTACAATGATAGTGGATACCTCCACCTTACATTTAATGAAACAACATGCGCCTATATACCGATGGATCTTCTTCAATCATCATTTCCTCAGTGGACCTTTGATGCTGAATGGCTTCCCCCGTCGTCAAGAGGGTTGAAAGAGCCTGTCTGGAATGAATCAGAAGAAGCGGGCTCTCTGCTTAAAGCAATGTTGAGAAGGCCAAATATCTGTGCCAAAAACTGGGTTCAAAGGCAATATGACCATGAGGTTCAGGGCGGAAGCATTATTAAACCACTGGTAGGGAAAGACCGGGATATGGTGAGTGATGCGGCAGTGGTGAGACCGGTCTTAAGCTCCACAAAAGGGATTGCCATTACCCAGGCGATAAATCCATTCTATTCTCTCATTGACACCTATCACATGGTAGCAGTCACTATTGATGAGGCAGTCAGACGCTGTATTGCTGTTGGCGGTGATCTTTCCTGTATCGGGGGGGTCGATAATTTTTGCTGGCCGACTATTATCTATGATTCTGTTAAAAACCCTGACGGGAAATATAAGGCGGCACAACTTGTGCGGGCATGCTGGGCGCTCCGGGATTATATAAGTGCCTTCGAGATACCGCTGCTCTCCGGTAAAGATAGCATGTATACCGATGGTGAAGTAAAAGGACCATCTGGAAGGAGTGAAAAAATATCGGGGCTGCCGACCTTTCAGTTTACCGCCACAACGGTGGTAGAGGATATACGAAAATGCGTGACAATGGATGTAAAAATACCTGGTGATAGTGTTTATATCCTCGGAGAAACACGAGATGAGCTTGGGGCAAGCGAGTACTACCTCATGATGGATTGGGTGGGATGTAATGTGCCAGTTGTTGATTCGGAAAAGGCGCTTCCTCTTTATCAGGCGCTTTCTCGAGCAATACAGAATGGACTGATTGCCTCCTGCCATGCTGTTGGGAGAGGTGGGTTAGGTGTTCATCTTGCCTTGTGTGCAATAGGAGGTAATCTGGGCATGGATATCAACCTCAGGTCTGTTCCAGTTGACAAAGAGCTTTCTAACACAAGGCTCCTCTACTCTGAGTCAGCGGGCAGGTTTATAATTACCATTGATGAAACAAAGAAAAAGGCATTTGAGAATATCATGGGTGGGTTGAGCTATGCCTGTATAGGAAACGTTACTGATGCTGATATCTTTCATGTATCAGGTGTTGATGGTAACTCTATTGTTACCGAAACAATACGTGATTTAAAGGGTGCCTGGAATGAACCTTTCGGAGATTTGATATGAAAACAGTCAGGGCACTTGTTCTTACTGGATATGGTCTCAACTGCGATTATGAGACAGATTTTTCTTTACAACTGGCTGGTGCACATTCTGAGAGGGTACACGTAAATGAGTTGATACCATCTGAAAAGAGTAATGCCACGGTAACCCTGGATAAGTATCATATCCTGGTATTAGGGGGTGGTTTTAGTTGGGCAGATGATCACGGAGCTGGTGTTATCATGGCTTCAAAGTTGAGATACAACATTGGGGAGCAAATCGAGAAGTTCATTGGTGAGGGTAAACTCATTATCGGTATCTGTAATGGTTTCCAGGCCCTTGTAAACTTAGGGCTTCTCCCAGGATTTGAAGGTGATTATCATTCCAGAAAGGTTGCCCTGACGTATAATGACTCGGGAAATTTTGTTGACAGGTGGGTCACGCTCAGGGTTCAGAAGGAGAGCGTATGTATTTTTACCAAGGGGATTTCCACCCTTGAACTCCCTGTACGGCATGGCGAAGGGAAGTTTTACGCAAAGAAAGAGATCATTGATAGATTAATAGAAAAAAACCAGGTTGTTATCCGATATGCAGACGAAAAAGGCCATCCCGCTCAAGGAAAATGGCCTTTTAATCCAAATGGATCTCTTTATGATATTGCCGGGGTGTGCGATTCTACAGGGAGAATATTTGGAGTGATGCCTCACCCAGAGGCCTACAATCATTATACAAACCATCCGGACTGGACACGGAAAAGGGAGGAGTTAGCGCGGATGGGGAAGCAGATTGTAGATGAAGAGGGTGAAGGGATTGCCATCTTTCGGAATGCAGTCACCTATATTCGGAAAAATCTTTGAT
>CAZBBQ010000195.1:0-3856 GCA_964489745.1 uncultured Desulfobacteraceae bacterium | reverse complement strand
AACGGTTATTGCAATAATTATTATAACGTATAGTTTTAAAAGATGGCGGTAAACAGAGAGGGTTAAGGTATCAAATACTTTCAATGGTGCCAATCATCTGTTGCATTTTGAAATACCACGTCCGCTGGGCCTCCGGCTCGTAGATCCTCCGGCTCGGAGAGCGTGGTCAGAGTTTTTTGGTCTGCCCGCCATCGGAGCCTGCCCGGCATCACCATGGTGGACAGGCATAACGAATCCCATTTGGGAATAAAACAAAGCCATGTCTTCAGGCGTGGATTCTTTACCATGGAGAAAATGGATACTACTACGAAAGGCACAATAACCACTATCAGTGCATTCTTTCTCTGGGGAATTTTCCCTATATACTGGAAGGCCTTATATCATGTCTCTTCGACACAGATTTTGGCTCATCGCGTGATTTGGTCGTTGGTATTTATGCTATTGTTGATCTCTCTTCAGCGGCGATGGAAGGAAGCTAAATACAGTGTATCCCTCTCTCGGGATATACCACGATTTCTATTCACATCCTTTTTACTTGGTACTAACTGGTTAACCTATATTTGGGCCGTTAATACCAATCAGATTGTTGAAGCAAGCCTTGGATATTTTATTAATCCGCTTGTGAATGTTTGTTTGGGTATGATTTTTTTGAAGGAACGCTTATACCGATGGCAAGTGCTTTCAGTAGCGCTTGCGTTTATTGGGGTGTTCTTTTTAACTTCGCATTATGGTCGAATACCATGGATCGCCTTTACCCTTGCTTTTTCTTTTGGAATTTATGGATTTCTTCGAAAAACAGCCAAAGCCGGATCAATGGTCGGTTTGCTATTTGAGACCGCGATTCTCACACCTCTTGCCCTTGCGTATATTATTATAGTGGCTATTCAAGGATCTGGAGCTTTTTTCTCTATTGGCCTACACACGGATGTATTGCTCGCAGGAGCGGGTTTGGTAACTGCAACACCCTTGCTTCTCTTTGCCCATGGTGCACGAAGGATTCAGTATTCGACAGTTGGCGTTTTGCAATATATTGCACCGACTGGTCAATTGCTCGTAGGCGTGCTTTGTTACAAAGAACTGTTTACCAGAACACATGCGATTTCATTTGGATTTGTTTGGGTGGCGATAATTATATATTCGATTTCGAGCTTTTTGAGCTATAAAAAGCGGTTAACCTTATAACTATATTATCTGCCACCTTTTCACTGCAAAAAGGCTACAGGAACAAGCAACCTTTTTGTTACAATGAGCCACCCTTTTTTAGATAGATCATAATGATTGAGATTGCAGCAGGTGTGATACCTGGTATTCTTGATGCCTGGCCTAATGAGATAGGTTTTATACGGAGAAGTTTTTCTTTTAATTCATTAGAAAGACCATGGACTTTGGTATAATCAAACTCGTGTGGAATCTTTATCTTTTCCAGATTCTTGAATTTCTCAACCTCATTTAGTTGCCGCTGAATATATCCCTCATATTTTATCTCAATTTCAACCTTCTGTGCAATGCTTTCGTCTATCTTTTTAGCGTGTCCATTTAGAAAGGCAATATTTTCATAATGTAACTCAGGCCTTTTGAGGATTTGACCCAAGGAGGTTGCATTTTTTATTGCGCTTGACCCTGACTTTACCAGATAGTCATTTACCCTTTTTGAGGGAGCTATTACAATACTTTTTATCCTATGCGTCTCTGCGGAGATCTCCCTCTGTCTTTCTTTCATCTCAATCACTGTTTCATCATGAATGAGGCCTAATTCATTACCCTTTTCTATTAATCTCTGCTCCACATTATCTTCTCGTAAGATGAGTCTGTATTCTGCCCTGGAAGTAAACATCCGGTAAGGCTCTTGTGTTCCTCTGGTAACCAGATCATCTACCATAACCGCAATATATGCCTCTGATCGATCAAGAAGAAAGGGTGGTCGTTTTTGAATCTTTGATGCCGCATTAATCCCTGCCCATATCCCTTGTCCAGCTGCCTCTTCATATCCACTGGTTCCGTTGATCTGGCCAGCCATGTATAATCCTTTGGTACGTTTTGTTTCAAGGGTGGGAAACAGCTGCAAAGGGTCGACATAATCATATTCAATTGCATAGGCTGGTCGCATGATCTCAACCTCTTCCAATCCCTCAACAGATCTCACAAAAGGAATCTGTATATCCATAGGGAGACTATTTCCCAAACCGCTTGCATAAATTTCCTCGGTATCTATCCCCTCAGGTTCGAGTATAATCTGATGTTTGTCCTTGTCAGAAAACCGCACTATCTTATCTTCTATCGAGGGGCAATACCGTGCAGGAATTCCAGTAATTTTTCCCCCGTATAAGGCCGAGCGCTCTAAATTGTCTCGTACGATCTGATGACTTTTCTTGTTGGTGTGACCAATGTAGCATGGGATTTGGTCTATCTTCATCTCTTTTGTAAAAAGGGAAAATGGCCTGGGATCCGTGTCTCCTTCTTGCTTTTCAAATCTGGTAAAGTCTATCGTTGATCGTTTAAGTCGTGCAGGGGTGCCTGTCTTCATCCTTCCCAGGGTAAACCCCAAGTCTTTTAAATTATCAGGCAGTCCATAGGATGCAAACTCACCCGCTCTCCCTGCCTGTATAGAAGTGAAACCAATATGTACTAACCCCTTTAAGAATGTTCCTGTAGCTAAGATTACGATCGGGGCTTGGTAGCCAAATCCTGTTTGATCCTCAATCCCTACAATATGATTTTTTTCTACTACCAGTCTTTCAACCATGGCCTGTTTAATATCTATGTTAGGCTCTTTTTCAAGGACTTCCTTCATGGCGATATGATACCTAATTTTATCATTCTGGGTGCGTGAGGATTGGACAGCCGGACCCTTTTTGGTATTTAAAAGCCGATACTGTATTGTCGTTTTATCCGTTACTTTGGCCATCTCACCGCCTAAGGCATCAATCTCTTTTACCAACTGTCCCTTGGCTACTCCTCCAATAGAGGGGCTGCAGGGCATTTTTGCTATTCCATCCAGGTCTATAGTCATCATCAAGACACTGCATCCCATCCGGGAAGCTGCCAAGGCTGCTTCGCAGCCGGCATGACCTGCCCCAACAACAATAATGTCATATTTCTTTTGATAATAATTCATGTCATTGACTCTATGAGCAAAATTTTTACTATCTATGGCTGCTACTATAATTCATCCGTAATTATAATAAAGAAATGCTACTACTATACTACTTTTGCGGACAAGGTGAAAGGATTAAGTGTTCAAAGATAGTCTGTATGATAGAGAGGCAAATCACAGGAATGTATGGCACATTTTTTTATTGTTGGAACAATTACTAAAATCAGATAGAATTCATTCAATGAATCTAAAAGAAAGTATGTAATGCGCAAGCAAGAGAACACTTTAAAATAGTAACTTAAATAAAGGGGATAATCATGAATGATGAAAAATACGAAAGGGCAAAGAAGAGAGTAGAAGAATTAAAAAAGTTCTATGCAAATTTGGTTACCTACACTGTGATAAACGTTATTCTTATCATCATAAATCTTGTCACCAGTCCTGGAAGCTTATGGTTTTATTGGGTAACTATTTTTTGGGGAGCCGCAATTTTGCTTCATGCATCAAAAGTCTTTGTTCTCAGGGGCAAATTTCTCGGGGAAGAGTGGGAGCAAAAGAAGATACAAGAGCTTATGGAAAAAGATAAGAAATCGAAAGGATAAAATATTATTCCTGGGTAGGTTTTATTACTTGGGCTTTGGAGCAGCTTGGTTTTTCTTTTTCGGAATGTATGTCTATTGTCTATGTACTTCTTCACTTTAATTGCATGATATTCTTATGCGTGGTGGAGATATGAAGACCGAAAAAGTTATGACTGCCAAA
>CAZBBQ010000194.1:1544-3879 GCA_964489745.1 uncultured Desulfobacteraceae bacterium | reverse complement strand
AATCACCATAAATAACCCGGTAATAGGTAACATTCTCTGCTGATGGCTGCTTTCTCGTTGCTGTTTTCTTGTTGCTCATTTCTTGTTTAAAACCAATTAGAAAATAAAGCGCAACTGCCCATGTATCTTGCCACAAAGGCACCAAGACACCAAGACTATAGAATTATTCTTTATTATAGCATTTGTAATTCGTGAAACATTGAAATTAATGAAAAAACTCCGTTATTCAATTTATATTTATCTCTTTTTTGGGTCTTTGTGCCAATTCGACTTCGCTCATGGCCGTGAGCCTGTCGAACGGCTTGGTAGCTGAACAGGTACAAAAAACAAACTCAACCTAATCTATTAATCAGTATCTATTTGCTTGGAGTTTTTGTGTGAAACATGAACTTTAAATATCAAGAGTTGTGCTATATATACTTTTTCAGTTCAGCTTTTAAATCCTCATACGTTTCAATAACAGGGAAACTGCTAAATTCTTTTTTTATGTTCTCAGGCGGTCTAAAAAGGATGCTTTCATTCGCCTCACTCAGCATAGTGGTATCATTGTAACTATCTCCAATAGCGATTACTTTATAGCCTAAGCCCTTCAAAGCCTTTACCACATGCCTTTTGCCATCCTTTTGTCGAAGTCGATAATCGATAATTGATCCATCCAGATCAATGATAAGAGAATTACAAAAGAGAGTTGGCCTATCAAGTTTTTCCAAAAAGGGGCCTGCAAACTCAACAAAAGTATCAGAGACAAGAATAAGCTGAAATCTCTCTCTAATCCATTCCAAAATCTTTGTAGCCCCATCCAGAGGGTACATTGACTGTATTACCCTTTGGATATCTTTGATTGTAAGGTTCTCTCTTTTAAGGATTTCCAGCCTCCTTCTCATCAACTGATCATAATCAGGAATATCCCTGGTTGTTAATCTAAGCTCTTGTATCCCTGTCCTCTCTGATACGCTGATCCAGATTTCAGGTATAAAAATTCCTTCAAGATCTGGGCACACTATATACATTTAGACTCCTGTCTTTTTCTCAACCCTAAAAAGAACTGTTTTTTCAGTTACAATGTCAAGCTTATCAATAAGCTCCAGAGATTTTCTGACGTCACACTCCCGTGCTTCATGGGTAAGCATTACTACTGGAACAGATCCGTTCTCCTCTCTCCTTTTCTGGATAACAGAGGCAATGCTTATATTGTGAGCGCCTAAAATTCCAGATATCTTAGAAAGAACCCCTGGGCTATCTACTGCGGAAAACCGAAAATAATAATCAGTAATTATTTCATCTATAGGTTTAATGGTTAGTTTCTTTGTTGGAGACTGTGCAAAGGACAGAGGTGAAATCCTCCTGGCAATGCCCTTAATGTGATTTCTGGCTATATCCATCAAATCAGACACCACTGCGCTTCCCGTAGGTTTTCTACCAGCACCGAGACCATAAAAGAGAGTGGGCCCGACAAAATCACCTTCAACATACACAGCATTATATGCCTCATTGACATTTGCTAGAATATGGTCCAGGGGAACAAAAACCGGGTGCACCCTGGCCTCAATTTGACCATCCGCCTCTCTTGCAATAGCCAGCAATTTTATACAATAGCCAAACTCACCTGCAAACCGTATATCCTGAGGGCAAACCGCATTGATCCCTTCCTTATAAACATCCTCATACGTAAAAGGGTGCCCAAAGGCCAGAGAAATAATAATGGTCAACTTATGAGCAGCATCGCTTCCATCAATATCCAGGGTTGGATCTGCCTCTGCATAGCCAAGTCTTTTGGCCATAGAAAGCGCCTCATTAAAAGGAAGCCCTTCTTCTGTCATCCTCGTTAAGATATAATTGGATGTTCCATTCAAAATAGCCAGAACTGCTTTAATCTGGTTTGCTGCCAGGCCCTCTCTAAAGGCCCTCACAATAGGAATACCTCCAGCAACACCTGCCCCAAAGGCAATATCAACATTGTATTTTTCAGCCGCCTCAAACAAAATCTTGCCATGTTTGGCTATCAGGGCCTTATTAGCGGTAACCACATGCTTTCCTTTTTCCATAGCCATTAAGATATATTTCATCGCCTGATCATAACCACCGATCAATTCCACAATGACATCTATCTCAGGATCATTGATTATTTCCAATGCATTGGTTGTAAGCAATTCAGGGGCGATATTGACTCCTCTATCGGATACGATATCCAAGTCTGCAATTTTTTTTACTACTATCTCTTCACCGACCCTACCCTGTATCAATTCTTGGTTATGGAGCAGAAGTTCCACCATACCTGCCCCCACTGTTCCGAAGCCAATCAAGCCAACATTTACTTGAGACATCTGTCTACTCC
>CAZBBQ010000194.1:0-1444 GCA_964489745.1 uncultured Desulfobacteraceae bacterium | reverse complement strand
TTTTTAATCCCTCTTATGGCCTGGTTAATCCTATGGTTGTTTTCAACCAGGGCAAATCTAATATATCCTTCCCCATATTGCCCAAAACCTATACCCGGAGAAACTGCTACTTTAGCCTCTCGTATGAGCAATTTTGAAAATTCCAAGGAGCCCATCTTTGTCAAGCTATCAGGTATTTTTGCCCATACAAACATAGTGGCTTTAGGTTTCTCTATTTTCCAGCCTATCCTTTCCAAACCATTGATCAGGGTATCCCGTCTCTGCTGATAAACTTGTGCCATCTCACCCACACAGCCATAGGGTCCTTTTAAGGCAATAATAGAGGAAATTTGTATAGGCTGGAAAATACCATAGTCAAGATAGCTCTTTATCTTTCGTAAGGCTGCTATCATCTTGCTGTTACCAATGCAAAAACCTACCCGCCAGCCGGGCATAGAAAAACTTTTCGTAAGGGAATAAAATTCCACGCCTATCTCTTTGGCCCCACGGACCTGAAGAAAACTGGGGGGCTTATAGCCATCAAAAACCAGATCGGCATAGGCAAAATCGTGAATAACCATCATCTCATGCTCAGTACAAAAATCCACTATCTTTTCAAAAAATTCTCTATCCACTGTATTGGTAGTTGGGTTATGTGGATAGGATATTATCAACATCTTTGGTCTTGGCCATGTCTGCTTTGTTGCAGTTAAAAGATCTTCAAAAAAATCTCTGTCAGGCCCAATGGGAATTCCTCTGAGATCACCTCCAGCAATAATTACTGAATAGGGATGAATGGGATAGGTAGGATTAGGTGCAAACACCACATCACCAGGACATATAGTGGCTAAAACTAAATGGGCTATCCCCTCCTTGGCACCAATCGTGACAATAGCCTCTTCCTCAGGATCTATATCAACTCCGAAGCGGACCTTGTACCAATCAGAAATGGCATGCCGAAGCTTTGTTATCCCCCTCGAAGCAGAATATCTATGGTTTTTGGCTTTTTGAACTGCCTCCACCATCTTCTTGACAATATGTTCAGGTGTGGGTAAATCTGGATTTCCCATTCCCAAATCGATTATATCATCCCCTTTCTGTCTTGCTTCCATCTTCAACTCATCTACAGCAGCAAAAACATACGGAGGCAAACGGTCAATCCTTGGAAACGTATACATTCTTTTCCTCCCTGCAAAATTCGGTCTTTATACTACACAAGATATACCATAGTCAAAATTTTCTTTTCTTTTTCTCCCTTCCTCTGATCACCACTCCTTCATAAATAAATACAATTTCTATCTTTGTTGCCTTGAAAATAATTTCAGACATCCATAATTTATACCTCCAAGCTAAAATAGAAGATAATAGTTGAATTTCATCAAAAGATAGGGTAGCAGAAAGATGTCCTTAAAAAGTACCGATTCACTTATTTTTTCACCTTTGGCGAATAGCATGCTATTGTAAG
>CAZBBQ010000193.1:0-3896 GCA_964489745.1 uncultured Desulfobacteraceae bacterium | reverse complement strand
CATCTTCATGCTCTACGTAACGTTTTTTCATGAATAGCTCTGAAGGGAAGCTTTTTAGCCAGATGCTGTAAGCGGGCGCTCCCTATTCTTTGGCTTTTTCTAAGATTATTTTATTATCAACAAAGGAAATCATTTTTATCTGAGCCTCAAGAACCTTTTGATCTCCAAAAAGGTTTGTCATTGTAATTGTGTCGCCTTCTTTATGTAACTCATCTACATTTTCTAAAATAAGCGCCTCTTTTCCATCCTGAATAACATACGCTGATGCCTCACACATTTTTATCTCCTCCTTTAATAATTTCAATGACTTGATCGATAAGATGGGGAAGCGGTTCATTAGATACACCTACTATTTTTGCATTCTCCTGGGTCAATGGGATTAATATTTTAAAAGCATTACTCGAGGAGATGGCCTGGGCTATCCCTGATGTTATTTCACCCATCATAGAATTAGCCATGAGTATAGCTAATGGGCCAATTATGATATCAACCTTGGGTGCCATTGTTATGACTGCATTTTCTCCAGTCGCCCCTCGATTAGCGCCGGCTTTCATCATTTGGGAGGTAGCAACAGAATTTGTCCCCAAGGCAAGTATTTCCAACTCTTCACCAAATGCATCCCGTAATTTCTTTATTATAACCTTTCCTATCCCACCGCCTTGTCCATCCATAACCATTAATACAGTCAAAGAAGACCCCCTTTCGTTAAAGATTTGGATTGAAACATTTAATAAACCTGTTTATTGTAATAATAATATCAGCAATGTGGGCAATTTGTTATAATTATATACCAGACAATGTAAATTTAAAAACACTTTTTCTTGCTGTATTGGAATTAACAGAAATGTGGATATTTTTTATAGCGCTATTGATAGCTGCATATCTCTTGGGTTCAATCCTTTTTGGTCTGTTGATCAGTCAAAAGGTGGCTAAATTAGATATAACCAAAGCAGGCAGCGGAAATATCGGAGCCGCAAATGTTGCTCGCGAGGTTGGCCTCAAATGGGGGATCGTCACCCTTGTAGCAGATATATTAAAGGGTTTCATTCCTGTTATATGTGCCTATTATCTTTTAGGACCATCAGCAGAAATAAACGAGGCCTTGAAAGGAATGATCGGTCTCGCAGCCTTGTTAGGGCACCAATTCTCAATCTATAATCGTTTCAAAGGGGGGAAAGGAGTGGCGACCTATCTTGGCGTTTTTTTAGCTATTTCCCCAATTTCGTGCTTACTGTGTTGTATAATATTTTTTATCTTCGTCTGGGTATGGAGATATATCTCCTTAGGATCAATAGTGGCATCCCTTACCATGCCCTTTTGTTTATATTTCATGGGGCATTCCAATGGTATAATCATTCTTTCGTTGATAGTATCCTTCTTGGTTACATTCAAGCATAGAGAAAATATGCGAAGATTAGTCCGGGGAAATGAAAGAAGGTGGCAGAAATCAACACTACAATAATTGATCAATCAAACGGCCCAAATCTTCATCAGAATAATACTCGATTATAATTTTACCTTTTTTACCTTTACGCTTTATAACGACTTTGGTGCCTAATGACTTTTGAAGATCTTTGGATAAAGACTCTATATAGTGGTCTGTTTCGGTTTTTGGGATTTTTGGCTTTTTTAGTGTAACAAGCTTTTTAACCAAGTCCTCTGTCTGGCGAACAGAGAGAGATTTCTTTATGATAAGATCTCTAACCTCCTTTTGGGCTGAAGGAGATTCAATGGCAACAAGAACCCTTGCATGGCCTGTAGTCAATCGACCATCTATAAGATCCTGTTGAATAATAGCAGGAAGCTTCAACAATCGTAAGAAATTGGCAATGGTGGAACGATCTTTTCCAACCCTTTTTGAAAGCGCTTCTTGTGTGAGATGAAACTTTTGCATCAACTCATGGTACGCAGATGATTCCTCGATAGGGTTAAGGTCTTTTCGCTGGATATTTTCAATCAGCGCTAATTCCAATGTCTCTGCAGGAGATACATCCCGTATCAATACAGGTATCTTATCAAGACCTGCCTTTTGAGATGCACGCCACCTTCTTTCTCCTGCAATGAGTTGAAACCCATCCTTTGTCTTGCTGACCAATATGGGTTGGATAACGCCCTTCTCTTTTATAGAATCTGCTAATTTTATTAGTTCAGAGTCGCTAAAATTTTGTCTCGGTTGATGTGGGTTAGGAGAAATGGACTCGATAGGGCAATAGAAAAAACCCTGATCAGTTTCTGACATCACGGTGTCTGGAAATAAGGCTGAGAGTCCTCTTCCGAGAGCCTTACGTTTTGCCAACGTTATCTCCTCCTTTTAAGATTATTTCCTTTGCAAGCTCTAAATAACTTTGGGCTCCGCTTGATCGTATATCATAAAGAATAATTGGTTTTCCATGGCTTGATGCCTCGCTTAGACTCACATTACGTGGGATAACTGAGTGAAACACAGAACTTCCAAAATGGCGCCGAACCTCATCTGCTACTTGATGCGATAGATTGTTGCGTTTATCAAACATTGTTAACAAAATGCCCATCATTATCAGTGATGGATTAAGCCCTTTTTTGACAAGTCGCACCGTATTAAGCAACTGAGTAAGTCCTTCCATGGCGAGATATTCACATTGAAGTGGCACAAGAAAAAAATCAGACGCAGTAAGGGCATTAAGTGTCAGAAACCCAAGTGAAGGGGGACAGTCAATAAATATGTAGTCGTATTTATCTTTAAATTGAGACAAGACATTATGTAAAAGATACTCCTTATTATTTTTAGAAAACATCTCTACTTCTGCTCCAAATAAATCAGGATTAGCTCCGATAAGATTAAGCATGGGGATTTCTGTATCAAGAATAAATTTGTCATCCATGCATCCCCCCAATAGTACGTCGTAAAGGCTTGGCTCAACGCTTGAAGGGTTGATTCCCATAGAGGTAGTTGCGTTTCCCTGAGGATCACAATCGACTAAAAGGCATCTTTTCTCAGCAGCAGCAATAGATGAAGATAGATTTACCGATGTGATAGTTTTCCCAACCCCTCCTTTTTGATTTACTATGGATATTATTGATCCCATGGGTACAATGCTCTTTTTACAGAAAATCAGCTGTCAGAATACAGGAGAAATAAATAACCTTATTATCATCTGCTATAGTTGTGCTCACTGCTCGCTTCTTGTGTTGGGGAAAAAATGAAAACTATCAATAGGTTTGACCGATTGTTTCACGTGAAACATTTCTATAGCTATAGTCCCTTCCAGGCCTCTTTCTCCATGGCCAGAAACTTTTGAATCTCTTCTTGATTCATATTTGCTGTTTTTATAGTAAGATTGACTCCCAACGGTTTTACAGATTCTTTCAGGCGTTTTTCTAAGAAAGCTAAGACAGGGATGCCTGGAAATGGAAGCATCAGGCTTAAAGAGGCAGTGGTACCTGTCAAAACAATATCTCGGATCATGCCTAAATCCATTAAACTTCGATCGATAGCTGGATGCATCACATTCGCTATTGCCCGCGTAACATCTTCAATTTTAGGAATCTTTTCCATAATAGCCTCCCCTTTTTTCACAATCTACGATAGTTCCTTTCAACATGAAACTACAATAGAGGTGACAATCCTCTATTTAAGTCAGTAGTACGATTTATATATAATGTATGAAGAGAACATACACTGAAGCAAAAATATTCTCAATTTAAAAATTACTACAAGCAAAATTATAGTGATTTGCCGTTTGCTCATTTTGTGAGCGATGATATCGAATTGAGCTATATTGCCTATTGCAAGCTTTCATCCTTAATGGAATGAGGTGTTATTTATATATGAAGGTTTTTGATGGGGCGAAAAATAATTTGAGAATTCGTTATGGATGGTTTGATGTAGTTGATTTATTTTTTTACTGGTGCGCCCA
>CAZBBQ010000192.1:0-3905 GCA_964489745.1 uncultured Desulfobacteraceae bacterium | reverse complement strand
TTATACTTTGCCATTCATCTTGTTCCTCACACGTTTTAACCGATTCCCAATAATTGTACTGTTTTTTTATTTCGAAATTTTGGGAAACGAAATTTCGCAATTTTTCTAAATTTGCGTGCTTGCGAAAAACAGGAACAAAGTTAGATTCCTATAATTAGCTGATTTTACATGAATTATCGAGATCATAATTATGGCATATTTTATGCAGTTGAAAAGTACGGAAGCCGACTTCTTGGTTCCTTTATAGGCCTTGGATCGCTAAAAAGAAGAAGGCAAATTTGGCTACCAAACCATAACAGGTGATAAAACTGTTTATACGTAATTCTGTATTGCTCATATGAAAAATGTGACGAGCAATACAGGTAATTACGCGAGGGTTCGAGATTGATAGTAACGTAATTGTAAGACAACATTTTAGATTAATGGAGGTTAGATTATGTCTGAGAAAGAAAAGAAAGGGATACAAGAAGAAAAACCAAAAGCCGTATCTCGGAGGAACTTCTTGAAAGTGGCGGGCGTCTCCGCTGCTGTTGGAATCGCTGCTTCGGTGCCAGGAGCAAAGAAGGCCTTAAGCGCGACTCCAACGAAGAAGCTGAAAATAGGAGCCGAAGAAATATATAAAAGTAAAAAGGGTGTCCTAAAAAGGTTCCGCCAAAGAATGATTGCCTTTAAGGTAGTCTGTCAGGATTATGGAGAGAGCTGGATAAAATTGCGAGACAAGACCATAGCAGAGAACATAAAGAACGCAAAGATCGGGACATCGGTCCCTGTAAAGAGCGCTAAGGAAGCCCGCTCACATATGGCGTTGGCAGCCAGCGCACAAACATGGAATATCCTCTCCGTACCATATGGAAGCGGGAAGGAAAATATAGGAAATCTCAGCTGGAAGCCCCTATATGTACCACCGCAGTTTAGGGGAAACCCGAATCCAAATCCCGATCCCGCGGATTTAACCAAAAAGGTGAAACAGGCGGCCATTTTTTCAGGCGCAAACAGAGCTGGAATAGCGAGGTTGAATCGGAATTGGGTCTATACGGAATCGATCCGAAACTATAGAGACCCAAGCAAACCTATTACAAAACCCATCGTTTTTAGAGACATCAAAGAACCGGAAGAAACAAAAGAGGAACTGATTATCCCTGACACGATACGATACGCCGTTGTACTGATATTAGATATGAACCGTCTGGCCATCCAGATAGGGCCCTCATCCTTTGATGTGATGGCTGCAGCAAGCAGTGGGTATGCGCGGATGGGTCTTGCGGAGATAGCACTTGCTGAGTTCATCAGGGCGATGGGCTACAATGCAATCCCTTGTAAAAATGGGGCCGCCCTGAGCATTCCACTCGCTATCGATGCAGGTCTCGGGCAATTAGGCAGAAATGGGCTCCTGATCACGCCAGATTATGGGCCTGCAGTCAGGGTCGGCAAAGTGTTAACCGATATGCCCTTGCTCCCGGACAAACCTATCGATTTCGGGGTAACTGAATTTTGTGAAAAGTGTGGAAAGTGCGCTGAAAAATGCCCTGCCAAGGCCATATCATTCGCTGAGAGGAGTTATGAACCGCCGGTTGAAACCGGCAGTCCAGGCGCATTGAAATGGTATATTGATGGCAAGAAATGCCTACGATATTGGGTGGAATCTGGAGGAGAGTGTGCATCCTGCATGGCGGTATGCCCTTACACAAAAGGCAGCTTTTGGGGACACGATGTTATGAGAGGACTCATCAAAAATGTACCGGCGCTGAATCCCATCTGGAAACCCATGGATGACATGTTTGGGTATGGAAGGATAAGAAATCCTGAGGACATATGGAATATTAAAATGTTCCCATTCGGTATTGATCCCACGAAAGAGATATAATGTATATTCTGAAACACGTAAACCTGTTCAAAAAAGGAGGTAACTCACTATGGCAGAAACTAATACAGTAATAGGTGCAACAAAGGACCTGCTCAAAGCAATCGGATATAGAATCAAGAATACAAAATGGTGGAAAACGGTTCTGTGGGTTGTCGGGTTCGTCCTGGCCATTGGATTTTTATGGTCCAGTGTTGCAAGCATTGGGGAATACGAACCGAGGGCAGCGGTCATATATGGGGTTATTTTTCTTATTCTTCTGATGCTCGGTATCGTGGCTGCTTTTCGGAAGCCACACAGCACCAGAGCCAAAAAATAGGCGACAAAGGCTATGACACGGCGTGAATTCCTTAAATATGCAGGCGAAGCAGGTCTCATGGTTGCCGTGTCTGGGGCCTGTCTGAAATTGCCACACAGTGGCCAGTACGTCAGGCCCCCGGGAGCAATTCCTGAAGATGCGTTTTTTACAAAATGCATTAAGTGCGGCATCTGCGTGGAGGTCTGTCCAAGCCATGCCCTGGATTTTGTAGGGCTCACCACCGACATAAAGAATATTGGAACCCCAAGGCTCAATCCTCGGCATGGCGGCTGTATTGCATGGAAGGAACCCTGTTCAAAGTGCATGGATGCATGCCCTACCGATGCCCTTAAGAAACCATTAGACATACACCATGTGAAGATAGGCAATGCATTGATCCGAAAGGAAGAATGTGTGAATTGTCTGATGTGTTTTCAGGTATGCCCAATTGAGGGTGCCGTTCGCTTTCCCAACCCTAACGGCAGACCGTACACAAAGACCAAAGACATTCCGTCGAAGCTTTCCGACATAAAGTCCCCCCTTAAACCGTACATCGATAACACCTTGTGCACCGGATGCGGGCTTTGCGCACATATCTGCCCTCCTCATTGTATCGACATAACACCACAGCAGGAAAAGAGGGCAAAGGAATGACCTTTGAGCGAGCCAGGAAATGGTCTGGCATCGCCATCTTGGTGCTGATCATTGGAGCAGCCATATGGGGCTTTGGTCTTGGCTCATTTTGCTATTTCCATCTCGGTATTATTCGGCTCATGTGTCCAGTTGGGTTTGTAGAGCTTTGTTTGAGTAACCGCACCATTTATTGGAATCTCGTTCCTCCATTTCTCTTAGTTATTGGTTTGATCATCCTTTTAGGAAGGATGTTTTGCTCTTGGATTTGTCCTGTCGGTTTTCTTATTGAGTGGTCTGACCAATTGCTAAGTAAGATTCTACCGACAAAGGTCTACAGGTGGCGAAAAAAATGCAGGATAATATTACTTAATAAACTTCCAAAGCTTGGATATAAGGATAGCATAGCCATACTGGCAGGTGCATTTGCTGGTATAGCGATATTTAGATTTCCCTTTATCAGCACTTTTTGCCCTATCGGTGTTGTCATAAGAAACACTATCAATCTTTTTACCCACTTTCAGGTAAAAAGTGACCTACTGTTGCTACTGATCGTGGTATTTGCTGGGTACCTATTTTTAGATGGATGGAGAAGTTGTTGCCCGGTAGGCGCACTTCGGAGCATAGGAGCTACTGCAAACCGTTTTTTAATTCCTACGGTAGATCTAGATAAATGTAATCATTGTGGAGTTTGCGAAAGAGTATGCCCTGTTCATTTTTCTTTACCAGATGGAAAATACGATGCAAGAATCTGTGCTAAATGCTTTAGTTGCATTGACCGTTGTCCTCAAAAAGCAATTTCCTTGGCTTTTTTTAGCATCGGGAATTTCAAAAAACCCAAGTAAAGACAATGCCATTATTTTTCGGAGTCAAACCATCTATAGATATCGAAACACATATATAATTTCTCCCAAAGCTTATCCTGCTATCTATTCCAACCTACGGCTAAAGTTTTTGCTGGGCCTTTTGTTTTCGAAATTTTGCGAAAAAAGATTTCGCAATTATTCTAATTTATTGTCCTATGGAAAACATGTGCACAAGCAATAGTATCGTTAACTACTTGAATTTATGGATCTTATCAATATCATAATACGGTGGCACGTTTTATGCTTTTAA
>CAZBBQ010000191.1:0-3918 GCA_964489745.1 uncultured Desulfobacteraceae bacterium | reverse complement strand
TTTTAAGATACAAAAAAGGATGTAAACATGAAAAATGAGGAGCAAACACTTGTAACGATTGGCGGCGGAAGTGGTCAATTTGCACTCCTCTCTGGCTTGAGAGATCTGGATGGAATTAAGATTACTGCAGTGGTTTCAATGGTTGACAGCGGCGGGAGCACTGGCAGATTACGCGATGAACTCGGAATTTTACCTCCTGGTGATGTGCTGAAATGCATCCTTGCGCTTTCGCCACATCACGATATTGCACGAATACTGTTTCTGAAACGCTTTATCAAAGATAGGCGCCTCCAAGGGCACAATGCAGGCAACATGCTCCTTACAATGCTTTCACAATATACGGGCAGCTTTCCTACTGGTGTACAGGCGCTTGCTGAAATTCTAGATGCGAAAGGAACAATTTTACCAGTTACCATCGATAGGGCAACGCTCGTTGCTGAGCTGACTGACGGAAGCCGTATTTATGGAGAAACAGCAATTGACATACCCCGAGGCACACAACGTGAAAAAATCCGAAATGTTTTTCTTGTTCCTCACCACAGTGATTCGATTTCAGTTTACCCCCCGGTAATTAAGGCGATCAACAACGCGGACTATGTTATTATTGGGCCTGGCGACCTGTTTACAAGCATTATTCCAAACCTTATTGTTCCTGGTGTGAAAGAAGCGCTCCAGGAGACGAACGCAACAATCTTATATATTCTCAATATCATGACTAAGTTTGGCGAAACCCATAATTTCTCTGGTCTTGATTTTATGAGAAAACTTGAGGAATCTATTGAACGGCAGGTTGATGGAATAATCTATAATTCAGAAAAACCGGATAAAAAGCTCGTTGAGCAATATATGGAACAAAAGGCAGAATTTGTTGAAATTGACAAGAATGATGACTGTTGGGGAAATCGCTCAATCTACATATCCAATATGCTCGATATCGCCGGCAGTATTGTGCGGCATGACTCAAAGAAGTTGGCAGTGTTGATACAGGAAATAATATCACAAAACAAAGACCAACTATAGCGCTTGATCAATATATCAACTAAACCTATGTGTTTCTTGATATACCGATACCATTGTTCACTGCGCTTACGATATTATTATGACCGGCATAGGCTAAAAATTCAGCTTCGGGCTGTTTGACAATAATATAAAACTCGCATATATATTCTCCTTTGCCCGTCAGAAGATATGCGCCTGTTTTGACGTACAGGCACATGGCAACATAATTGAAGAAAATTCCAACAAACCATTATTTTAAAGGAGGGAAACAATGGGAGAACTGTTCGGCACTGATGGTGTAAGAGGTGTGGCCAATGAATACCCCATGACTGCAGAGATGGCCTTGAATATTGGCAGGGCCACCGCTCACTTGTTCAAACGAAAAGGTCATACTCCGAGGATCATTATAGGGAAAGATACCCGTATCTCCGGATACATGCTCGAAAATGCGCTGGTGGCTGGGATCTGTTCTATGGGAGTCAATGCCCTTTTGGTAGGCCCCTTGCCCACACCTGGCATTGCCTTTACAACCAATAGCATGAGGGCCGATGCTGGTATTGTTATCTCTGCTTCTCACAACCCATTTCAAGACAATGGCATTAAAATATTCTCTCACGAAGGCCTCAAGCTGCCAGATGAAAAGGAGCTTGAAATAGAAAAATTGATATTCTCCAATAAAATGCATACGTTGCATCCATCCCATAGTGAATTGGGCAAGGCATCTCGTATAGATGATGCCAGAGGTCGATACATCGTGTTTTTAAAAAATACCTTTCCCAAGGAGCATACCATGGAAGGGACAAAGGTTGTCCTGGACTGTTCCCATGGAGCTACCTATCGGGTAGCGCCTGATACCTTTTTTGAGTTAGGAGCCGATGTCACCTCTCTTTTTGATGAGCCAAATGGAGAAAATATCAATGACCAGTGTGGATCTCAACACCCGGAAACTCTTGCAGAAGAAGTAATTAAAGCAAAGGCAGATGTAGGATTTGCCTTTGACGGAGATGGCGATCGCTGTATTGCAGTTGATGAGAAGGGAGCTGTGCTCACAGGAGATCAAATCATGGCCATTTGTGCCAAAGAGATGAAAAAGGAAGGCACATTAAATAATAATCTGGTTGTATGCACGGTTATGAGTAATATCGGTTTTAGCATTGCACTAAAAGAACTTGGTATCGAACAGGAAGCGACCAAGGTCGGCGATAGATATGTGTTGGAAGAGATGCAAGCAAAGGGATCCGTTATTGGCGGTGAAGATTCAGGTCATGTAATCTTTTTAGACCATCACACCACAGGTGATGGTATTATTACTGCGTTGCAGGTACTTGCTGCCATGAAAAAGGCTCAAAAGCCCTTATCTGAACTTGCTCACGTGATGAAGGTCTTTCCCCAAAAACTCATTAATATTGACGTGAAGAGCAAACCAGAGCTCTCCACCATTCCTGAGATACAACAAATTATTGAAGGCGTTGAAGGACAATTAGGTGATAAGGGAAGGGTTCTTGTTCGCTACTCAGGAACGCAGAATATGTGCCGCGTGATGGTTGAGGGGCCTACTGATGAGGAGACTGAGAAATACTGTAGGCAAATTGTTGATGTGATCCGAAAAAAACTTTGTTAAATAAATCCAGACAGGAGATGCTACTATGTCCTTTAAGGTAATTATAACCAGAGATTTTGATCATATGAGTGAGGTTGCTGCCCAAATAGTAGTAAAAGACATAAAAAACACATTACACAATAAGGATGCCTATGTTCTTGGCCTCGCTACCGGTAATACGCCCACTGGCCTTTATAAACACTTTGCCACGTCAGCGAATGCAAAGGCATTTGACTGTAAGAAAATTCAAAGCTTTAACCTCGATGAATATGTAGGCCTCCCCGGAGAAAATGCCCAGCAGCGTGCCCTGCATCCTGAAAGCTATGGCTTTTTTATGGTGCAGGAACTTTTCGGGCTCCTTGAAAAAAAATTCAAGGAAACGAATGTACCCTGGGGCACGCTCATTGATCAGAAACGTCTTCTCGCCGAGCTCAATGCCAACCCCAATGATTGGGAGGAGCAGGGGGCCGACAAAGGAAAGGCCATTGTAATCAAGACCAATGCTCAATCTGAATATCTTGCCTGGATTCGAAAAGAGATATTAGATGCATACTGGGAAAAAATTGAGGGAAACGGAGGGATTGACCTCCAGGTGATAGGGGTTGGCGGGCGTGGTCATGTTGCCTTTCATGAGTCAGGCATCCCTTTTGAGGAAAACAAGATGCTTTTAGTGAAACTTGATGAAAATACCGTGGCAAATGCCGTGAAAGACGGGCACTTTTCAAGTAAAGAGCAAAGCCCCTGGTATGCCATCTCCATGGGGGTTGAGCTCGTGTATAATGCAAAAACAGTGCTTCTCTTGGCCAATGGAGAGCGTAAGGTAGATCCTGTGGCAGAATCCCTTTTAAATGATCCCACACCTTTTGTGCCCATATCCTATGGGCAAACATTTTCTAAACAAGGTGGTACCATGATTTATATAATCGATAAGGCCGCTGCCAAAAAGGTGCTGGAAAACGCAGACAAAATAAACCAACGTGGTATTGAGATTGAAAATATAAGTGCCTAAACAGGACGTTAGAAAATGGGAGGTCTAACAGTTTTTGTAACTATCCAGGTTGTCTGGTTCAAGATTCAGGTTTTAAAGGTTATCGCTTTCCGCTCCTCATATCCGCCTGTCCCGATATAATCGGGGCGAGTAGGTATGTGCATCGTCTTCTATCTTTGAACTCTAAACCTACTAATAAACTAACCGTGGAAAAGAGCATGGAGATGTGTTTTTTAGAAAAAATAACGATCTTTATTAAAAAAAATTTGTCGCATAAAATTTATTTTGGGAAGAGCATAAAAAGAATCCCTGCTGGTGCCTTTGTTTTCTT
>CAZBBQ010000190.1:0-3931 GCA_964489745.1 uncultured Desulfobacteraceae bacterium | reverse complement strand
CTTAGTGGCTGAATAGACTATTATTATAGGATTAATGAGCAAAAAACAATGGGAGGAAACAAAAAAAGATACCCATGCCTCAAGAAACGCAGTTTATAATCCACTAGATTTTGAGCAATTACAAAAAAAATATTGTTATAGAAGGTGGCATCCTTTTGTCAATGGTTGATGGGGAGGAGCCCCTGCATGATGCGAGGGTGGTTATTTCTGGTGATAGAATTACAGAAGTCTCTGCCAGCCATAATAATCCTCTCCCTGAAACAAATGAAATTATCTATGCCACGGATGCCATACTATTGCCTGGACTCATAAACACCCATTGTCATTCTCCTATGACGCTCTTCAGAGGTATGGCAGATGATCTTCCCCTGAAAAGCTGGCTCTATGAGCATATATTTCCAGCCGAGGCAAAATACATCAACCCGGATACAGTATACTGGGCATCTCTTCTTGCCAGTGTGGAGATGATCGCATCAGGCACTACCACATGTATTGACGGTTACTTCTTTGCCGATGAGATAGTCAAGGCGCTACATAAATCCGGAATGCGTGCCCTTGTGGCTCAGGGTGTTATTGATTTTCCTGCTCCAGGTATTCCTGATCCTAAAAAAAATCTGGATGTTGCTTCAGCCTTTTTAGAGAGATGGATGCATTTCTCTGATCGTATTATACCAGGGATTTTCTGTCATAGCCCTCTTACGTGCTCGGAAAAAACATTGCTGAGTGCCAAGGAGATATCGACTCAATTCGATCTCCCCCTCCAGATACACCTTTCTGAAACGTATGAAGAGGTCACAGAAATAAAGCAAAAGACTTCTGTGAGACCAGCTTTTTATTTAGATGAGCTTGGCCTTTTAAAGAGCAATTTAATTGCTGCTCATGCCATTTACCTGAATGAGGAGGAGATGAATCTTTTGGCTAAAAGGGAGGTAAAAATTGCCCATTGCCCTGAAAGCAATATGAAACTTGGCTCGGGTGTAGCACCAGTAGCACAGATGCTGGAAAAAGGCATTACGGTAGGCATTGGAACAGATGGTTGCGCCTCGAACAATAATCTTGATCTTTTTTTAGAGATGGACACTATGGCAAAACTGGCTAAGGTAGCCAACCTCGATCCAACTATTATTGATGCCCGGGCTGCACTTGCAATGGCTACCATTGGAGGAGCCAAGGTCATTGGATTGGAAAATGAAATAGGAACCATCGAACCAGGAAAAAAGGCCGATATTATTATCGTTGACACACACAGTCCTCATATGACACCCATGTATAATCCATACTCCCAACTCGTATATTCCGCTACTGGGGGAGATGTGAGAGATGTTATAATAAATGGGAATATCGTGTACAGGGATAGATGCTTCACAAACCTTGACAGTAAAGAGATTATGGATGAAGTTACAAGACTCTGTCGGCGGATAACTGTTTGAAGATAGACGATAGCATGCTCTTTTACATGTAAAGCTTCTCAGGAGGCTTACGAAATTCTTTTCCTGAGAAGATTTATTACATTCCCTCAGCTGAAATGAGTTCTGCTACAAAACTTCCGACAACAACTTTACTCCTTATTTTTACCGGAATTTTTTGGGTATCTGCTGTGACCCATATTTCAAGTTTAGCATGCTTGCTTTTTTCAAATGTACCACCAATATGCTTTAAGTCAGGCTCCACTAAAAAGGTATCATATGTTCTGTTTACTACCGTGATTTTTTCTCTTTTGATTACAGTTGCTTCCCCCCTCACACATTTCTTTCCATCAGTAACCGGGATTTGGAGCTTTGTACCTGTTTTTAGATCATAAAGGCGAAGGGCATAAAAAACAGACAGTGGGTCGAATGAACCAGGCTTTATCACAATGGGTTTTGCCTTTTTTCCTTGGCTAGAATACTGCGTCGTTTCTTTTTCCCAATTGAACGTAACAACGACATTTTTTTTACTTTTTCCTTTTTTCTGTTTCTTATACAAGATTGAGTGGATCATCCCTGTGTCTGTAAAGGCATCGATTCTGTCACGAACCTTATAGAAAAGATCAATTAGTGGGTACGTTTTTGCGATCATCACAAAATGATATGATGTAACACCCTGTATGGTCTCTATTGGAAGTATTTCAAGGACAGCTTCTCCGGCCGGTATAAAGCTCCATTTAACCTGAAATGTCAGTTTTTCTCCAGGATGAAAAGGAAGTGCTCTCTCAAGGGCTGTAACACGTTCTGCAAAGCCAAGCGTCGCGATGAATACTATCGCGGTGAATATTGCAAGCAATTTCATACCTGCTCTAAGATGATGAGTATCTACAGATACTGCTTTCATGCTGTGTCTCTTTTTATCTCCCATAAACAGTGAGGCAATAGATAGAAGGAAATTGCTTGGAAAGCAGTATAAAGTATGATAATAGGCGAAGCCTGTATTTACTTTTTTAAAAAATTGGTAATTTCTTAAAATCATGCGGATTTTAACCCGTCAATGGCTGGTAAAACTGCTTGTTATTTGGGCATGGGTATCTTTTTTGCTTATGCCCCTATAAATATAATGTAAGCTTACTTGTCGTATCTATCCTTCCTATTGGAAAAGGAGTATACACTGAATGTCTATGATACACAACGACAATACCCATCACCTGAATTTTGAAGACAAAAAAATCACTCTTATCGGGACAGCTCATGTTTCATTTGAAAGTGCTGATTTGGTACAGAAGGTCATTGAGGATGAGAAGCCGGATATGGTGTGTGTGGAACTCTGCGAATCCAGATATCAATCGATCATGCAAAAGAGCAAATGGCAAAACACAAATCTTATTAAAGTGATCAAGGAAAAGAAGGCATTTCTTCTTTTGTCCAATTTGATGCTGGCCTATTTTCAGAAGAAAGTTGGACAGAAATTAGGCATACGGCCAGGAGAGGAAATCGTGCGAGCTATTCAGGCGGCCACGTCGGTAGGAGCGCGTATTCATTTGGCTGACAGGGATATACGCACGACCCTATCAAGGACATGGCGTTGCATGGGCCTGTGGGCAAAGATAAGGTTGTTGTTTCAGTTGGTTACTTCAGTCGGAGAAATGGATAGCATCAAAAAATCTGATATTGAGGAGATGAAAAAGAAGGATGTGCTTGAGATGTTTCTTTCAGAAATTGGAAAATCTTTTCCTGAAATACGGCGCATTTTGATTGATGAAAGAGACCAATACCTTGCTCATATGATCAGAAGTGCACCAGGTAAAAAGATTGTTGCAGTAGTTGGGGCTGGACACGTTCCAGGGATTCAAAGTTACTGGGAACGCCATATAGATTTGGATGCGCTGAACCAAATCCCTCCTAAAGGTAAGGTTTTCGGTTTCCTCAAATGGGGTATCCCGAGTTTCATAGTGTGTTTGATTATTGTGGGGTTTTTCTATGCCGGAAGCTCTGCTGGCACCTCTATGATTAAATGGTGGGTTCTGGCAAATGCTATCCTGGCAGGTCTTGGTGCAGCAATTGCACTGGGCCATCCGTTAACGATTCTGTCTGCAATTGTCTCCTCTCCCATTACATCTCTCAATCCAATGATTGCAGCAGGCTGGGTTGCTGGTCTGGTAGAGGTTTTTCTAGGGAAACCAAAAGTCAAGGATTTTGAGAGACTGCCTGAAGATATATCTTCTCTAAAAGGCTTTTGGAAAAATAAGATCACACGAATTTTATTGGTCGTGGCATTTACAAATATAGGAAGCTCAGTAGGAACTTTTGTCGCGATACCTCTGATGGTCAAAATGTTTGCATAGAGACAATTCCTCATGTAGAGATCTATTATCGCCATTTCAGTTATTAACAATGATAGTTTCTTGCCTTATTCAAGTAAAAATTTTACTATGTATCTAGTTTGAGAGAAATGAACTCAATGTCTAAAATTAAATCCCCCTTACGCTGGTATGACCCGATTTTTATGACTATACTCCCTC
>CAZBBQ010000189.1:1989-3936 GCA_964489745.1 uncultured Desulfobacteraceae bacterium | reverse complement strand
AGGGCTCTCTCGAGCCTCTTGGGTGGCTCATCAAGGGGCTCGTCGGTGAGTATGAACGTGCCCCAGTGAATAGCAACTGATTTTCTGGAGCGGATATCCAGGTGAATCTGCAAAGCCTCCTCTGGAGAAATATGGTGATACCGCATAAACCATCGCGGTTCATAGGCACCTATCGGAATTGCTGAGAGGTCAAAGGGACCTAATCTCGAGCCAATTTCATGAAAGATAGGGGTATACCCAGTATCTCCGCAGAAGAAGAATCGAAAACTCGATGAGGCAATTACCCATCCCGCCCATAGGGTCTTGTTTCGTGAAATAAGACTGCGTTGACTCCAATGATGAACGGGAACCGGGGTAATCTGCAAGCCACCGTGATCATAGTTATCCCACCAATCAAGCTCAACCACATTGCTGATACCAAGATTCTCGAACCAAATCTTGAGCCCCAGGGGGACATAGAATGTCGTCCTTTTTCCACCTTCACGTTTGAAGAGCCTTACAATGCTCCCTTTATCAAGTGCGTCATAGTGATCATGTGAAATTACGACGATATCTATAGGCGGTAAGTCCTTGATCGCTAATCCAGGAGGCACTACCCTTCGGGGGCCTGCCCATTGCACAGGAGACGCACGTTCAGAGAAGTGGGGATCCGTGAGTATATTCTTTCCGCCAAGTTGGAGAAACACCGTGGCATGTCCAATCCACGTAAGGGTGGTCCTTTCTCTATTGAATCTAAGAAAGGGAGGATCATTATTGTTTATGGGAAAATGGTAGTCCTCAGGTTTTGGCGTCTTCTTCCAGAGCCGTTGCCATCGCCACTTCAAGAAATCAAAGAAATCCGGCTCGTCATAGGAGTAGATATTTGTAAAACCTTCCTTTGTGTGATGCGGCTTGTCCGGATCTGGGAGGGGAGCGGAACAACATTGGGTGAGTGCGAGCAGATACGTGGCAATTGCTACGGCAAGTCCCCATACCTGGATAACCCGTGGAGTATCACACATGTGAGTTCTCTCTCAAAAAACGGCATCTACTATGTTTGGAGTTATGAAGTGTTGTTACTACTCGGTCCAGCAACACATACAAACTCAGTTGAGTCGAAAATCACATAGTAAAAATTATCATTGTGTGTCAAGCATGAAGCAGACTTATGATGTTGTGACTAAGAACTCTATGAAATGTTTTGGATGCCGCTATTTCGGAGTGATCAGCCACTAATAAGCCTTTTTGTTATTTAGTGGTCACAACATGATTTATCGTATGATGTATATTATTCACTCCCGCGAGAACGAATCAAAAGGAGAGGCCTATCTATGCGGTGCAATACACCTGCTGCAACACTTCCGTAAAATACTTGCGATAAACCACTCCTACCATGGCTCGCTAAGGCAATAAGATCTGCTCCTTCCTCCTCAGCTACTTTTATAATGGCTTCAACGACAGGGCCATTTATAACATGCTTCTTGGTAGTAATTCCCTTTGCTTGAAACTCTCCTTCTACGGCAGAAAGGTACGATTCTGCCTGTTTTGCCCATCTCTCAATTTCTTGTTGATGTAAGGCGATATCCCCCTCGGGACCCACAATAAGTGGAGGCGGTTCAACTACCTGCAAAAAGATAACTTTTGCATGGTAGAGCATGCTTAGTTCTTCAATGTGGCTTAATATCGCCTCAGCTCTCTTTGAACCATCTAATGGTGCCAATATAGTTTTATACATGATGGCCTCCTTCTAGTAAATGTATCCGAAAGTTTAAACCTGTTGAAAGTTAACCAGTGAGGTGCTGATACAATGCATCAAACATATGCAAAACGTATACAGCAGAGAGATTATTAATGATTTAAACAAGTTTCCTGACTCAAAATCGTTATTGAACGGTTTTAATCCCAACCGCAGTTTTTCATTGATATTTCGAGGGCCTGGGCTCATAGAAAAATATTGAAGGTGTTATA
>CAZBBQ010000189.1:0-1889 GCA_964489745.1 uncultured Desulfobacteraceae bacterium | reverse complement strand
CTTATACGCGAACAATTTACAGCAGAAAGAACCCATAGAATCCAAAAGTTAAAATATTATGCGTGGAACCATCATTCAAGAATCATCCAAGTATATACTATCCTTGGAGGAGATTGTATAATAATTAAATCGCCTCTGCCCCGAAAAGTACCTGTAAGGCCAATGGATTTGCTTTGTAAAGTCAAATAATATTTTTCTTATATTGAGTCCAGGTACCTGTTTCTATCCACCATGAAACTCTTGTAGACCTGGAACTGATCGGTCTCTTCATAATCAATTTGTTTTACAGGCACATAGTCAAAGCTGTGTATCTTCGCCCCAGGGCATGCCAGGAGGATTGGAGAGTGAGTGGCAATGATAAACTGTGCGTGGCCGGCCTGGCTCATACCCTTGACCACTCCAAGTAAATCTAACTGGGTTCTTGGCGAGAGGGCGGTCTCTGGTTCGTCCATAAAATAAATCCCTTTGATTTTGTAGCGAGCCTTGAAAAATGACATGAGGGACTGGCCATGAGATTTGGTCAACAAAGATTCCCCCCCGAAATAATCAAGTGCTCCAGGGTCTGCTGCTGCCCATTCGTCTAAAATTTGGGCAAAGTTATGGAATATCTGGGATGAGAAAAATGATCCGTGCACGGAACCCTGAGTCCATTCGATATCGATAGCCTCGTGCAACCTTTTTTCATATAAGTTTACTTTTAAAGGTTTTCTCTCAATGTTTCCCCATATATATATGCCGCATTTGTTCGTTATAGCCTCGAGCAAAGTCGATTTTCCTGTGCCATTTTCTCCTACGAAGAATGTAATCGGAGAGTCAAATAAAATGCTTTTTGTCTCATGAAAAATGTTTAGGTTAAACGGATAGTGTTCTGTGGTCGGGAATTTCTCGGGATGAATAGTAACTCTCTTAAGATGCATCAGGATATCTACCCATGTTCAAGGTTGTTTACAAATCGGATTTGCGTGGTCTTCTCAAGCATCAGATGTATGCTTGGATGAAGCATATTGATATCGAATTTCGAGATCGATTTCGAACGATCAGAACGAAAAAAGTATACTGAATCTCAATACGTATCAGTATAGGGAAGTCAGAAATCAAAGTCAGGTGATTGAATGCAAAGGAAGCTACCTTTTTTGGGTTACATTGTCAAACGGTATTTTGGATGCATTATCCGCGCCTCTGCCTCTCCTTCTGAGTAATGCTTGAAGTATTCTTTCTCATAATGGACACATTTTAACACAGCAGATAGAGGGGACATTTTCACTAATCCAACACACCATGGGCTTTGGCATTGACACATAACGGCTCATTTTCTATACTGTATAAACAACAAAAAGAAATGCGTATCGATCAATTAACTATCAGTTCAACTGCTCTCTCTTAAATAAGGAGGATACAATGGTTACAGGTTTTAATGCGGATGAGGTGTTTGAGATGGCGATTCGGATCGAGGAAAACGGTGCTGCCTTTTATCGAAAAGCTGCGGGATTACAATCAGATGCAGAAAATCGTGAGTTTCTCGAGAAATTGGCTGCGATGGAGGACGGCCATAAAGCAACATTCATCGAAATCCGGAAAACGCTTACTGATAAAGAAAAAGGCGGCAAGGTTTTCGATCCTCAAGACGAGCTATCACTGTACCTGGATGCAATGTCAGACACACACGGTGGCGAGGGAAGCCCATCTGCGGCAGATTCACTCACGGGCACTGAAACCATAGAGGAACTGCTCACCACGGCCATTGGCCTTGAGAAAGAATCTGTCCTGTTTTATCTCGGCATAAAGGACATCGTGTCGCCAGAGTATGGCCTTGAGAGGATCGACGGTATTATAAGGGAAGAGCGAGGACACATTGCCCAGCTTAACAGCCTTCTTGGAAAGCTGAAAAA
>CAZBBQ010000188.1:2637-3991 GCA_964489745.1 uncultured Desulfobacteraceae bacterium | reverse complement strand
CCAAGTGCCCTTATCTTAACTGCCTGAATCAATTCCGCCTGGGTAATAGATAATTTTTCTAAAAGTTTTTTTCTGGCTGTAATATCCTGAAAAACCCCCATAGTACCCACAACTTCACCATACTCATCATACAGAAGGGTGTCAGAAGTTCTAATGGAGAGAATTTTGCCTTCAATCATCATATCGAATTCATAATCTCGAATGCGCCCAGATTCCCTGAGTTTATTCATGATTTGACGCGCCTGATTAATACCATCTTTATAATAAATAGATATATGTTTCCCAATGATCTGATGACCTCGTAATCCAATAAGTTCCTTAAACGCCCGGTTAGCATAGGTAATATATCCCTTAGGATCGGTTGTGACAATGGCATCAATAGAACTTGCCATGATATTTTCCATAAACTTTTTAGAGCCTTTAAGCTCTTTTTCCAACCGAAAGAGATTAGGCATATCCTGGATAATTTCCAGAATCCCTTGGAATTGAACTGTAGAGTTTTTCAGGCAGGTAATTGTGGAAATCGCTGGGAAAACACGTCCGCTTTTATGTCGGCGAGATAGATTCTCTTCTGTCCAACCCTCACTCCCCACCCTTTCAATAATCTGCTCAAAGAGATGTGCATCTTGGTCTTCTTTTAAAAAAGTGAGTTCTGGCAAACTCCTACCCTTTGCCTCTTCCGGGGTATATCCAAACAAGTTGGCTGCACCCTGATTAAAGAGCATAATTTTGCCATCAAAATCCGTAACGATGATGGCAGTATGGGTTGCAGAGCCAAGGATATCGCTGAGAAGCATATCTTCAGAGTACCTATTAAGCATCTCTACTGCACCTGAAAAGAGGTTTTATTTTATCTTCTCTTTCTTCGCATAAAATCCGCAATGCAGCAACATTATAGTCTTGATGGTCCAATAGGCAATACCACTTTTCCGTAAACCTCATTTAAAACTTCAGCGATGGAAACATAGATGGCGCTGGCTCCACAAAAAATTCCTACCCATCCCGCGATTCTTAAAATGATGGGAGACCCGGTAATCCCCGCTTCCCAAAAATTGTGAGCGGCAAGCAACCAAAAGAGAATTACCAAGGATAGAAATATAATTTGTAAGCCACGGTTAAGTTTTATCGTCGCGATGAACATAAAAGCAGTAAAAAGTCCCCACATAAAAAGGTAGATCCCAAAGGCTACGTTGGATGGTTTAACTGACCACCACCCCATATCCGGCAGTACTAATAAAAATACCAGAGTCAACCAGAAGAATCCGAATGAACAAAAGGCTGTGGTACCAAAGGTATTCCCTTTTTTGAATTCCATTATACCGGCAATAACCTGGGCTAGTCCTCCATAAAAGAT
>CAZBBQ010000188.1:0-2537 GCA_964489745.1 uncultured Desulfobacteraceae bacterium | reverse complement strand
AGCTTCTCAACTACACTTGGATCAGCCAAGGTAGTAGTATCACCAAGCTGGTCTATATCCCCAGAGGCTATCTTCTTTAGGATACGGCGCATAATCTTTCCACTTCTCGTCTTGGGTAGGCCATCCGCCCATTGAAGCTTTTCTGGTGATGCAATAGGCCCAATCTCTGTCCTGACATGTTGCACCAGTTCCTTCTTTAATTCAATCGTCTTTTCTACACCACTATTTAAGGTAACAAATGCATAGATGGATGTTCCTTTTATCTCATGTGGATAACCGACGACTGCAGCTTCCGCGACCTTGGGATGGGAAACAAGGGCGCTTTCTACTTCTGCCGTACCCATCCTATGACCTGAAACATTAATAACATCATCTATACGGCCGGTAATCCAGTAATAACTATCTTCATCCCTGCGTGCACCATCTCCGACAGTATATTTTCCTGGAAATTGCACAAAATAGGTCTCTTTGAATCTTTCCGGATCGCCATACACTCCTCTCATTAATCCAGGCCATGGTCTCTTTATGCAAAGAGCGCCTGAACAAGACCCTGTAAGCTCATTTCCATCATCATCCACAATGCACGGCTCTATGCCAAAGAAAGGCACGGTAGCTGAACCAGGCTTAATAGCTATAGCGCCAGGAAGTGGTGTTATCAATATCCCCCCGGTTTCAGTCTGCCACCATGTATCCACAATGGGGCATTTTCCATTGCCAATAGTGTTATAATACCACAGCCAAGCCTCAGGATTAATGGGTTCACCAACAGTACCCAGAAGCTTCAGAGAGCTAAGATCGTGTTTTGTGGCATATTCATCGCCTTCTTTTGCAATGGCCCTTATGGCAGTAGGGGCAGTATAGAAAAGAGTAACCTTGTATTTTTCAACAACATCCCAAAATCTTCCGGGATCTGGATAAGTCGGAACACCTTCAAAGATAATAGTGGTTGCTCCATTGCAGAGCGGCCCATACACTATATACGAATGACCTGTAACCCACCCAATGTCAGCAGTACACCAAAAAATATCATCTTCATGATAGTCGAAAACGAGCTTATGGGTTACAGCCACGAATACCAGATAGCCGCCAGTTGTATGCAAAACCCCTTTGGGTTTTCCCGTTGAGCCAGAAGTATACAGGATGAAGAGAGGATCTTCTGCGTCCATCTGTTCTGGTGGGCAATCAGCATCTACCTTTTCCATTTCTTCATGATACCAGGTATCTATTGTGTCATTCCAATTAACGTCGACATTTGCCCTTTTCACTACAATGTTTGTCTCAACACTTGGGCATTCTTTCAGGGCTTCGTCTGCATTCTTTTTTGTGGGAACAGCCTTTGCACCCCTAAATGTGCCGTCACAAGATATCAGAACTTTTGCCTTGCAGTCCTGGACTCTATCCCGTAGAGAATCCGAAGAAAATCCACCAAAGACAATGCTATGGACGGCACCAATTCGAGTACAGGCCAGCATCGTTATAGCGAGTTCTGGAATCATTGGTAAATAAATAGATACTCTGTCACCTTTTTTCACCCCTTTTCCCTTTAAGACATTTGCAAATTTACATACCTCTTCATGAAGCTGTTTATACGTATACTTCCGGTTATCTGAAGGATCATTGCCTTCAAAGATAATGGCAATTTTGTCACCACTTTTTTCAAGATGCCTGTCAAGACAGTTATAGGAAACATTCAATTTACCATTTATAAACCATTTATGTTCAGGAGATTTATCCCAATCATACTCGCAAACTTTATCCCATTTTTTAGCCCACGTTACATATTCTTCTGCTATGTCTCCCCAAAAACCTTCAGGATCATCTATGGAACGTTGCCACATCTCCTTATACTGTTCCATACTGTTTACATACGCCCTACTTTTCCATTCAGCTGTTACAGGGAATATTTTCCCTTCAAGAGATACCTCATTACTCATATCTTGTCCTCCTCTAAATAGTTATTTTTGTTAATGTGTTTCTTATTTCTGAGTGAGGGTTAATATCATCTCCCAATCAGAACTACTTGATCCAATTCGTCTAAACCCAACGTTAAGACAAAGAGAAATCGCCAAAAAATTTTTCCTATCTACAATCACCCAGATACAGGAAAGATTTTCCTGTTTTGCCCAATCTTTAACATAAAGGGTTATGGCGGTACCGATGCCCTGCCTCTGAAAATCTTGATGTATAAAGATAAAATATTCTGCCCAACTTACCGGCATGGAAAAAAGGCTGGCCTGTCCAATTACAGTATCTCTATACAAGGCCAGGAGATTTGTACCACGGCTAATCATATCTTGAACCCATTGGTGCCTTTTGGTTTTATCGAGTGGGGGAAGCCCCTGCACAGAACCAAGAGGACTATAGGTATCATACATATGCAGTAATGATGTGAAATATTTTTCCTCATAAGGGATTATACTAATAAGATGACTTTTTTTACTTTTTATTTCCTGTGTGAAAGAAAAAGGTCTCATTTTTTTGCATTAAATAGAATGTAAGTTTAAATAGACCATCAAAACAAAACCTATCCCTTTTGG
>CAZBBQ010000187.1:0-4007 GCA_964489745.1 uncultured Desulfobacteraceae bacterium | reverse complement strand
ACTGAAAGATCATTTATTCCCTTAATAATATCACCAGGTGCCAGGCCAATACTGTGTGCTTGTGAACCTTTATTAATGGCCACAATAACCAGGCCTGCTTCCTCTTTCAACCTGTATTTACTTATGAGGGATCTATTTAATTCTTCAACATTGAAACCGAGACGTTCAAACGCCAGATCAAGGGCGAGATCAGGTGGGAACGGAGCAGCTTTTATGTGTATCTGTTGCCTTTTTCCATTTCTGAAAAAACCTACATGAATTATTTCATTCGCCGTATGCTGAGATAGGTTGTCATAATAATCGCGACTTGATTTAATCTTGTTTTTTTTGATCTCTGTAATGACATCTCCCTTTTTAAGGCCCTTTTCTTTTGCAGGGGAACCGGCCAGAATTTCTGTAATCAGGGCGCCGTATTTTACGGGTAAGTGGAAATAATTGATTAAGTTTTCATTGAGATCCTGAACGGTGATACCAAGCCAGGCTGTATGAACCCGGCCATAATTTATAAGGTCGCTCACAATTGCCTTTGCCCTGTTGATGGGTATGGCAAACCCGATGCCCTCAGCGCCTGAATAGATGGCCGTATTAATGCCTATGAGTTGGCCATTGATATTAAGGAGAGGACCTCCACTGTTTCCGGGATTAATAGAAGCATCTATCTGGATAAAATTATTATAAATACCACTTTGTGTCCGCACAGATCTGTTCAGAGCACTTATCACCCCAGTTGTTACCGTGTGAGAGAGACCAAATGGATTGCCTATAGCAATGACGGTCTCTCCTATCATAAGGTCATCTGATCTACCCATGGTGATTGATGGTAATTCGTTCTTTGTCTCAATTTTTAATACAGCCAGATCCGATTCCGGGTCAGTTCCCACTACTCTGGCCTCAAATTCCTGCTGGTTAGCTAAAGTAATAGCTATCTTCGATGCCCGTACAATAACATGGTGATTTGTCAAGATATACTTGTGAGCGCTATCAATGATAACACCGGAGCCAAGGCTATTTTTAACATATTGTCTTTTTTGGGGCTCAAAAAAATCCCTGAAAAATCTATTAAAGAAATCATCATTTTCTTGAAGAAAAAAGGGATTAACACCTCTCTCGACTAATTTGCTGGTGCTTATGTTCACTACAGCAGGGCTTATCTTTCTGACAGCCCTTACAATAGGGTTCTCCCTTGAAGAAACTTGATCTCCCACGCTACAAGGAGGGAAAAACAAAAAAGACAGCAAAAAGACAAAGAACAATCTGTAAATAAATTTTACATGCATGAAATTATCATAGCTCCTAAACGCCTAAATTCGCAATCCAAAATTCCTAATCCCTGAATCCCTAAATCCCTAAATTCCCTCATCCCTAAATCCCAAAGTTAGCGCATAATCGTAGTGCTTACGTAAACACGACCTTTCCATCCTCTACGCCAACATTAACACTATCTCCATCTGCTATATCACCACTCAATATCTTTAATGCCAGCTCATTCTCAACATGACGTTGAATCGCCCTTTTGAGTGGTCTGGCGCCATAGATAGGATCAAAACCAGTATTGGCTAAAAATTCCCTTGTCCCGTTTGTCAATTGGAGGCCTATCTTATGATCCAGAAGCCTTTTTGTTAACTGGTCAATTTGTATATCAACGATTTGTTTTATCTCTTCCTTACCGAGTGAGTTAAAGGTTATTATCTCATCAATCCTGTTTAAGAATTCCGGTTTAAAGGTTGCTTGAAGTATTTCTGTAACACCATTGGTCATTTTTTCTTTATCCTTACCAACAAACTCCTTTATTATATGACTTCCAATATTGGATGTCATGATCAGGACCGTATTTTTGAAATCCACAGTTCTCCCCTTACCATCGGTCATCCTTCCATCATCTAAGATCTGGAGAAGTATGTTGAAGACATCCGGGTGAGCTTTCTCTATTTCGTCAAAAAGAATGACTGAATAGGGATGCGTCCTGACCGATTCAGTGAGATATCCCCCTTCATCGTAGCCCACATATCCCGGTGGTGCCCCTATCATTCTCGCTACCGAGTGCTTCTCCATGTATTCGGACATATCTATTCGGATCATGTATTGTTCATCGTCAAATAAAAACTCGGCAAGCGCCTTGGCAAGCTCGGTTTTGCCTACACCGGTTGGACCAAGGAATATGAATGAGCCGATGGGCCGGTTTGGATCTTGAAGCCCTGAACGTGCCCTTCGAACAGCATTTGAAACAGCGATGATAGCATCTTTTTGTCCTATCACCCTTTTTTCGATTCTCTCTTCCATCTTGAGTAGCTTATCTCTTTCACCCTCCATCATCCTCTCTATTGGGATACTCGTCCATTTGGATACTACCTGTGCAATGTCCTCGCTGTCTACTTCTTCTTTGAGCATCTTTTTTGTGGACTGGAGCTCAGTAAGCTGGCTGTTTTTATCGTTTAACCTTTTTTCCAGTTCGAGTGCAGTGCTGTATCTGAGTTCCGCTGCCTTTGCAAGATCTCCTTGTCTCTCGGCAAGCTGTGCCTCTGACTTCGTGGAGTCTATCTTTTCTTTTGTTTCCCGTATCTGGCCAATAATCTCTTTTTCCTTTTGCCAGTGGCTGGTCATTTCATCAACCTGCCCTTTGAGGCCTTTCAGTTCCTCATCTATCTTTTTTAGACGTTGTTTCGAGGCATTATCCGACTCTTTTTTAAGTGCCTCTCTTTCTATCTCAAGCTGGGTTGTTTTTCTTCTTAAGTTATCTATCTCAGAGGGAAGGCTATCTATCTCTATCCTTAGTTTGCTCGTTGCCTCATCAACCAGGTCTATTGCCTTGTCAGGGAGAAAGCGGTCGGTAATATATCTGTTGGAAAGTACCGCAGCAGAGATAAGGGCAGAGTCTTTAATCCTGACACCATGGTGGACTTCGTATTTTTCTTTTAGACCACGGAGTATCGAGATAGTATCTTCTACGCTCGGTTCTGAAACGATAATTGGCTGAAAGCGTCTCTCCAGGGCAGCATCCTTTTCGATATGTTTTCTGTATTCTTTGGTTGTAGTGGCACCCACACATCTGAGTTCACCTCGTGACAAGGCTGGTTTGAGCATGTTCGATGCATCCATAGCTCCCTCGGCTGCCCCGGCACCTACCAGGGTGTGAAGCTCATCAATAAAAAGAATAATGGAACCTTCTGCCTCTGTCACTTCCTTGAGAAATGCCTTCAATCGATCCTCAAACTCGCCCCTGTATTTTGCTCCTGCAATTAATGCACCCATATCAAGCGAAACGACTCGTTTATCTTTTAATGTCTCAGGAATATCTCCGTGAATAATTCTTTGTGCCAGACCTTCAGCAATAGCAGTTTTGCCTACCCCGGGTTCACCTATTAAGACCGGATTATTCTTGGTTCTTCTGGAGAGAACCTGGATTACACGTCTAATTTCATCATCTCTTCCTATAACCGGGTCAAGTTTATCATTCTCGGCCATATCAGTAAGGTCACGGCTAAACCGTTCTATGGCATTGTATTTATCTTCTGGATTTGCGTCTACCACCCTCTGGCCACCTCGTATATCTATGAGGGCCTTCAGGATAGTATCCCTGGTTAGACCATGTGAGGCTAAAATTTTGGCTGCTTTTCCTTGTTTATCTTCGATAATTGCCAGCAATATATGCTCGACACTTACGTATTCATCCCGCATCTGGCCAGCCTCTTTGAGGGCCTGGTCAAGCACCACTTTTGATCGAGGCGAGATATAGGCATCCCCACCAGCTCCGCTTACTTTCGGTAGTTGATCCAGTGTTTGTATCAACTCCTGAAGAACCGCATCCTCACTGACACCTATCTTTCCAAAAAGGGATGGAATTACGCCCTCTTTTTGTTCCAAAAGGGCATGAAGCAGATGCTCCGGTTCAATTTGTTGGTGGCCTTTTTTGGAGGCTATTTCCTGAGAATTTTGGATTACCTCCTGGGCCTTGAGTGTAAATTTATCAAATCGCATAATTATTTTTCCTCCTTGCGTACTATTCTTAT
>CAZBBQ010000186.1:2891-4038 GCA_964489745.1 uncultured Desulfobacteraceae bacterium | reverse complement strand
AGAAAGCAGCCATCAGCAGAGAATGTTACCTATTACCGGGTTATTTATGGTGATTGTGACTCAATGGCTATCGTCTATTATGCAAATTATCTCAAATTCTTCGAGATAGGGAGGACAGAGCTATTACGAGAGGCCGGTTTGACTTACAGGGCTGTTGAAAATAGCGGATATTATCTCCCGGCAACAGAGACGTGCCTCAAATACGTTAAGCCTGCCTTATATGACGATTTATTGACAATTGAAACCATGATTGGTTTTGTAAAAAGAGCAAGCAGTCGATTTGATTATACTATTTATAGAGGAGAGGACATAGTTGTGCGGGGCTATACAATTCATGCCTGTCTGGATAGAGACAATAAAATAGTCCGGTTTCCAGATTTTTTACGTAACATCTTGAAAGGAGAATAAACAATGAACATACTCTTTTTTGGTCCTAACGGAAGTGGGAAAGGTACCCAGGGAGCAATTATAAAAGAAAGATTGAAAATACCCCATATTGAAACAGGTGTGATATTTAGGGAGAACATATCAAAAGGCACAGAATTAGGTAAAATGGCCAAATCCTCTATAGATAGAGGAGAATTGGTCTCTGATGAAATAACTATACCGATGGTTCTCAACAGACTTAAAGAGGAAGACTGTGTTAATGGCTGGCTCTTGGATGGCTTTCCACGAAACCTTAATCAGGCTGTTAAGTTGAATGAGGCATTGATGCGTGAAGGCATTGATGCAGATGTTCTCATTGAAATTATCCTGGATAGGGAGATAGCGAAAAAGAGGATTATGGGCAGAAGACTCTGTGTAAATGATAATAACCACCCAAATAATATAAATATAGAGGCCATCAGACCAGACGGCGATAGATGCAGGATATGCGGTGGGGAGTTAAGGAAGCGGGACGATGATCAGGATGAGGGAGCAATTGATAAGAGACATGATATCTATTATGATGCAGAAAATGGCACCATTGCAGCGGTCACATATTACAGGGATTTATCAGATACAAACGGTGTCCCGGCCATTGTGAAACTGGATGGAAAAAATAGCGTTGAAGAAGTAGCAAAGGAGTTAATAGAGAAATTAGGCAATGTAATTTAGAGATTTAGAGATTGAGAATTGAGGTATTGAGGGGTTTTTAACTTTAGGC
>CAZBBQ010000186.1:0-2791 GCA_964489745.1 uncultured Desulfobacteraceae bacterium | reverse complement strand
ACTTTAGGCACTTAACCAAGGAGTTGTTATGGAATATTCAATCAGTCCAGATGGAGAACGATTTGCCATTCCCCAAGAGGATGATTACAAGAGTGAATATGAGAGACTATCGCTCATTACAAAAAAAGAGAGAGAAAAAGGACATGAGATAGTTGTTGTAATGGGGCTTGGCTTTGTTGGGGCTGTTATGGCAGCAGTTGTTGCAGACAGCGTGGATAAGAAAACAGGCCAGCCCAATAAATTTGTTATTGGCATGCAAAGACCAAGCACCCGAAGCTTCTGGAAAATTCCTTTGTTTAACAAGGGCATTTCTCCTGTGAATGCGGAAGATCCTGCTGTTGAAGAGTTGATTGAGCGCTGCGTCACAGATAAAAAGACTCTAACAGCTACATATATCTATGATGCCTTAAAACTCGCAGATGTCCTTGTAGTTGATGTTCAGTGTGATTTTTTAAAAGAGGAGCTTGGAAATCTCCATAGTGGCCGTGCTGAAATGGGAGCACTTGAGGAAAGTTTCAAGATTATTAGCAAACTAATTGAACCTCACTGTCTTGTCTTGATTGAGACAACAGTTCCTCCAGGAACAACCGAGTATATTGCCTACCCCATTATAAAAGCGGCCTTTAAAAAAAGAGGAATAAAGGCCGAACCTCTTTTAGCCCACTCTTTTGAAAGGGTAATGCCGGGGCGAGATTATGTAAAATCCATACGCAATTTCTGGCGGGTTTGCAGTGGAATCAATAAAAAAAGTGAAAAAAAGGTAGTAGCGTTTTTAAATGAGGTTATAGATGTTGACAATTTCCCCTTAACCGTTCTTGACAGGCCTATTGAGAGTGAGACGTGTAAGATTGTAGAAAATAGCTACAGAGCCACCATACTTGCCTTTTTAGATGAGTGGAGCCTCTTTGCTGAAACAAACGGAGTTGACCTGATTAAGGTTATTAATGCTATCAAGATCAGACCCACTCACAGTAACATCATATTTCCCGGACCTGGAATTGGTGGGTATTGTCTGCCAAAAGATGGCGGTTTGGGGGTGTGGGCATACAAACACCTGCTCGGTTTTGAAAATGATATATTTAAGATTACACCTGATGCCATAAATATCAATGACACCAGGGCGCTGCATGCTGCACAACTGGTGAGAGATGCCCTGCGCAATATGGGAAAAATTGTTGCGGCATCCCAAATAACAATCCTCGGGGCATCCTACCGGGAAGACGTGGGAGACACTAGGTATAGCGGATCGGAGATAATTGTAAGGAAGTTAGTTGAGATGGGCACAGAAATTAAGGTACACGATCCCTATGTCGAGCACTGGTGGGAATTCGAGAATCAGGATACCTATCCAGCAATAGGGGAGAGTCGTTCCCGGTTTTTTAGAAATCAGGAACATCTTCGAGAATTAAGGATGTGTCCGACAATAGCCGAGGCCCTAAAAGAGTCTGATGCAGTGGTTTTGGCTGTCAGGCATAAAGAATACCTGAAAATCAAGCCAGATGATATTGTTAAAATGGCAGGGGGCCCTTTAGCAGTGGTAGACTGTTTTGGTATTCTTGATGATAGAAATATAGAAAGACTGTTTACATTAGGTTGCGAGGTCAAGGGGTTGGGCAGAGGGCATATTCAGCGAATAAAAGAGAGGGTCAGGAAGGCATAAAAAAATGAAAGCATGGGTTCTTGAGAAACAGGCGCCAATTGAAGAAAGACCGCTTGAACTAAAAGAGGTTCGCACTCCTCATCCAGAAGCACGTGAGGTCAGAATAAAAAATATTGCCTGCGGCGTGTGCCGAACAGATATTCATGTAGCTGAAGGCGACTTACCGCTGAAAAAGTCACCGCTTATTTTAGGACATGAGGTGGTGGGCATAGTAGATAAAGTAGGAGATCAGGTAGGCAATTTCAAAATTGGAGATAGAGCAGGCATTGCCTGGCTCAACAGCACCTGCGGACAATGTAAATTTTGTTTATCAGGCAGAGAAAATTTATGTTCCGAGGCGCATTTTACAGGATGGGACGCAGATGGCGGTTTTGCTGAATATAGTGTTATCGATGCTGATTTTGCCTTTCATCTTGGCGAGAAACAGTCGTTTGTAGAAATAGCGCCGTTGATGTGCCCCGGCATTGCCGGGTATCGCGCCTTCCGTTTAACAGAGTTGCAGCCAGGGGATAAATTGGGGCTGTACGGTTTTGGTCCCACTGCCACGTATGTACTGCAGGTGGCTCAGCATAAGAATATTGAAGTGTACGTAATTACCCGCAGTGAAAAAAACAGGACAGCAGCAAAAGAGCTTGGTGCTTCTTGGGTTGGTGGGTATGACGACAAAATTCCGGAAAGGTTGGATGGAGGCATCATTTTTCCGCCTGCTGGAAATTTAGTTTCCCATGCATTATCGCAATTAGAGAGCGGTGGCAGACTTGTATTAGGCCCGGTAACGATGACTCCGATTGAAATTAATGACTATAACCTGATCTGGCAGGAACGTTCTGTTATTAGTTTAGCGCATATTACAAAAAGAGATGGCGTTGAGTTTTTGGATATCGCTAACCAAGCAAATCTTAAAGCTTCTATTGAGGTTTTTCCCTTTGATGAGCTTCCAGATGTACTGATTCGAGTTAAGCAGGGAAAAATAAAGGGCAATGCCGTGATACAAATTGCAGAAGAGGTATAGGTTAGGCGTTCATATCTAATTCCGATTTTATCGGGGGACCCGTAAACGTTTACCAATAAGGGGTATGAAGTGAAATTACTTATGATCTACGCAGATACATTTGCCTATAAAACGAGCGT
>CAZBBQ010000185.1:0-4055 GCA_964489745.1 uncultured Desulfobacteraceae bacterium | reverse complement strand
CCTGCCTTCATCTCCAACCAAATTATCTCTTGGTACAAGGCAGTTCTCATAGATGAGCTTGCCTGTAGGAAGGATATTCAACCCATCTTTTTCAGGTAAAACCTCCAACCGGAATCCCTCTAATTCATCCTCGACCACAAATACGCTTAGGGATCTGCCACCTTTCTTGCCTCGTGTATTAACAAGAATTGTATAAATGCTTGCAAGGCCTGCATTAGACACAAAGGTTTTTTCACCATTAAAAATATAATAATTCCCCTCTCGTGCTGCAGAAAACTCAATAGCAATTGTATCAGAACCTGCCCCCTCCTCTGTCATAGCAATCGCTCCAAAATCTCCATCCCTTAATCTCGAAAGAAATTTTTTCTTCTGCGTCTCATCTTTTCCAGCAAGAATAAGATCTATCGCCCGACTATGAGCCACAAAGATGATCCCGAGGCTTGGGCATGCGTATCCTAAGAGTTCCATTATGAAATAGATAATTTCTTCACTTGTCCTGTTTCCCCCAAAACTAACAGGAATAAAGCGTTTAAAGAAACCGATCTCTTTTAAACTCGCATAGATAGACTCCCACGGAGGTGGAAAAATAACAGTATTATCCCTGAATGTGAGGCCACATTCGTACATCTTCTGTACATCGTTCATCACCTCAGCCTTGAGAATATCTACAAAATTCTCAGTAAACACCTTATCCTCTTCCCCTTTACTAAAAGAACGCAGTATTCTGATTAAATTATCCAAGGATTGTTCTCCTTTCTAAGATTTTGGAATATTTTAGATCATCAATTCTGGTGAATCAAGGATAATGCAAAATCAGTCCTTGATTTAGTATGATTTATTCACGAGGAATCAACAAAACGTGAAATAAAGGAAAAAGGAATATAAAAAGATTGAATTATTATTTTCATTTCTGTAGCATGCCCAAAGTTTAACGATTAGTTACTATTTAGCCACTAAGACACCAAGCCACTAAGATTAGATAATTATTTTTTTAATACCCTTTTTATGAAGGGCACATTGTCTTCTTCCTTTTCAGATAAGGTGATAAACCCATACCCGCCAGTCCCACCTGAGCGAGAGCGATAGCGGGCATATCTATCCTTTGTGTCTTGGTGTCTTTGTGGCTACGTGAACAGCTACAATGATGACATAATGTAAAATCGAGAAACCTAACGGAGAAGAGTTTTAATCTATGGATAATAATCTCACTCAAAAAAGAATTGACTTTCTTGCCAAAGATTATTCTCGGGGATTTATCAAATATTGTGGGTTGCAGGCCATAAAGATAAAAAAAGGATCATTTGAATCACAGATTCTTATCGGGGAAAATCATCGAACACAGGATAATTTTATTCATGCAGGCCTTATGGCTACTATGGCTGATCATACAGCTGGATATTCTGCCTTTACCATGGTTTCTGAAGATTATCGAATACTCACTATTGAATTTAAAATCAATTTCTTAAAACCCGCCTATGGCAGCGCCTTGAAATGTCGCTCTCACGTAATTAACAAAGGAAAACATATCATAGTATCTGAATCGAAGGTATATGATGTGAGAGAAAAAAGCGAAAAGCTGGTAGCGAAAGGTATGGTTACTATGATGGCGGTGCCTACGGAAAATATAGCAAAGGCCAAATTTTGATTTTACGCACTATCTCTTCTTAAATAAATCCTCTAAGGCCTTTTTTGCCGTTGCCTTTTTGTCAGACTCAACTCCCTTTGAACCTTTTAAGACAAAAAACTCGCAAATGTTAGCCCTTTCCTTGTCAACTGTCCTTTCAGCCAATACTTCTTTACACTCATTATAGGATCCTGAATCATAGAATTTGCATTGCAGACAACAATGGAGATCGCGACCGCACTTTGGGCACGTATCATTGCGAGAAACCCTGCCTTCAAATTCTATCTCTTGATTACAGAAGGTACACGTTATCATCTTAGTCTTCCCACAATAATGGGATAAGAAAATTTACATACTCAATCTCTGATGCACACCCTATCGATCTGTCAAAAATATAGGAATGCATCCACCTCTATTGCTCCCTCACCGTAAACAGCTTATTCAACCTCTCCAATCTTTCCACAATTCCCCCATACTCTAGCTCACTGTAAAGGAAGCATGGCAGCACCCGAAAATCCCTGTTCTCTCAACTCTAAAGCCTTTCTTGCCACCTTGTCTCTGACATAATCCCAGAATGGATGGCTTGGCTTAATGTGACCCCCAATACTTCCTATATCAGCTTTGATTATGCTCAAAGCAGTCTTCATCATTCACCTTCTTTTATTTTAATCTCATCACGAGTTTTTAATTTTTATACAATACCACACATACCTCTGTAAAGAGAATTACCCTTGTCTTTTAGCGAATAATTTCATAAATAATAGTGTACTCATAAATTTATAGGGCCTTGTTGAACGTCTAAAATCGGTCATGATGGAAGAGTATAAAAAAACAGCAACTCTAGAAAATGAGATTGAATCGCAACTCTTGGATTCCATACTTAATGAACGAAATATTCCCCATCTCATCACGTCGTATCATGACACCGCTTACGACGGATTGTATCAGACTCAGAAAGGATGGGGCTACATCAGCGCACCAGAAGCCTATATAAAAGAGATCCAAGAAATCATCTCCTCTTTAAGAGAAGAATCTAATCTACCCGATACTGTATGGTAATATTTTTATTCTATTGTGACCGTATTCAATGAATGTCGTTTGTCAATAGTTCTGCCTGGTGGATCACTGATAAACGATACTGATAGCCAGAGACTTAACGAATGACTGATGATGAGTGATGTTTCTTATAAATATGTTACCTTATTATCTCCCATTATATATGCGCATATATTACTATTTAAAAAATTGTTACAATGCTTGTGAGTGTTCACGGTTGAAAAATGTTTAGCCCTGCCTGTCGGCAATCAGGTGTTGAACTTGTGAACGTGGAAAAATATTTTTTATGCAAAGGAGCTATAAATGGAAGAAAGAAAAATAAGGATTCTCCTTGGCAAATTCGGAGAAGGCCATAAGGAAGCCGTGCTTGCCCTAGCAAGAAACTTTAGTGAAGTCGGCTTTGAGGTAATATTTACAGAATTGCAGGAACCAAATGCAATCGTACGCTCAGCGATACAGGAATCGGTAGATCATATTGGAATAACTACCCTACCTGGTACTGATATACAAGCGTTTGCTGAGATAAAAAGGCTTCTAAAAAAGGAAAACAGTGAGTATGTAACAGTTACAGCAGGTGGTTTGCTGAATGAAAAGGAAATCTCTTTGATAAAAGAAATGGGTGTAATGAAATTTTTTCCAAAAGGAACATCTTTCGAGGAATTGATCAAATGGTCTAAGAAAAATATCAGGCATACAAAATGATCTCCTATTGTACGTGAGCGTTAGTTGTTATGAAAAAAAATATTCAGATGTGTGCGGAGTGTGGGAAAACAGTTGCCAGTGAAAAAATAGTTATTATTGATAATAGGCCTCTCTGTCTGACCTGCATATATGGAAAAATAAAACCATTCAAAATGTATCCAATTGGGCATGTCAGGAATGAGTTAAAGAAAAACAAAAAAGATTTTTGTCTCAGCGGAAAAAAAAATATATCATGCATTGACCTCTTTCCATCACAAAAACGTTTTATGTATAAGTTAGAAGAGGAAAAGTTCCTAACCATTGTTTATTTTCTTCATGAAATGAAATCCGTGAAATCAATCTTTAAAAGAGGCCTTGATGGTAAGGAAGTTGGAGTTTTTGCATCACGTACCCCATATAGACTCTCTAAGATAGGAATCCAGGATGTTACATTGCTAAAGATTGAAGGAACAACCCTGTATGTTGAAGGACTGGATGCCATTAATGGCAGCCCTGTTCTTGATATAAAAATGAAGCGGGGTCCGTTAAATGCCTGACAAATATTTAGATATTCGTAACATTTTAGCTCTTTTAAATTACTCAGTGAATGATCATGAGGATGTCTTTTTTCACTCCTGCAAGTCAAGGAGCACGTGTAGGTCTTTTTTTACTCATGCCCTATAATAAATGCATC
>CAZBBQ010000184.1:0-4060 GCA_964489745.1 uncultured Desulfobacteraceae bacterium | reverse complement strand
CCCTTAGGTGCAGGCTGACCACCAAAGATAATCACTCCCCACATCACCAGAATCAACACAGAGGAAATAATGACAAAATACTGAAAAGGCCCCCATTGTTTCTTTTTAACTGTTTTCTTCTCTATCTCATCCAACTTATTTTTTATAGTTGTAACACCTTCAGAGACAGAGTAAAGCATGGCACACTGAAAACAATAATATTCGCCAGATTTCGATTCTTCAGCGCATTCCTTGCAGAGAGGGGCATTACAGCTTGCACAAAAAAATTCTGCCTGCCTTTTAGGATGATATTTACACTTCATGCAAATTCCTCTTCTAATAACAGTGTATATATTTTTTCAGCTATTATTTTAAGGTTAAGGTAAAAAAAGGTAAAGGAATAGTCAAGAAATAAATCTCTTGACGGGTTGCGAGGGATTTTTACGTTTCAGGCTTTAAGCTATTTCTGCAATACGGACAGACAACCCAATCTGGCTGCACTATACGATTACAAGAACTACATTGCGGTACTATGGGATTTTTACAATAGGGGCAGTCTTTAAAATCTAAACTGACAGTTTTACCACAATGAGGACACACAGTTGTCAATTCCTCCTTTTCATGTACCGCTTTCAGCACCTCTTCTATGGTTGTAACTCCCCTTTCTATCTTTTTCATTCCACTCATCCCGAGGGTGGTCATTCCCATTGCCATTGCTGCTTCTCTCAACGTATCGGCTGTTGCAGAGGATTGAATAAGTTCTCGTATTTTCGGACCGACAATCATTATCTCTTCAATAACCGTTCTCCCTTTGAAACCTGTATTGTTGCAATTCGGGCACCCTGCCCCTCTATAGAATTTAAAAGGGAGATCATTTTGATCCAGATTGAGTCTGGACAGGGATTCTTGATTGGGCACGTATTCCTCCTTACAATCCGGGCATATCTTTCTTACCAGCCGCTGCGCCGCAATTCCAACTAAAGAAGATGCAATAAGGTATGGTGGAATACCTATATCTATCAGACGCGTAATCGCCGCAGGGGCATCGTTTGTATGCAGAGTTGAAATAACTAAATGTCCGGTCATAGAGGACTGAACAGCTATCTCAGCCGTCTCTTCATCCCGTATCTCACCTATCATAATCACATTGGGATCTTGCCGTAAAATCGATCGCAGAATAAAGGGAAATGAGAGGCCAACCTTTTCGTTTATCTGTACCTGGTTGACACCATATAACTCATATTCTACAGGATCCTCAACAGAAATGATATTTACCTCTTCCGATTTCATCTCCTTCATACATGCATACAGGGTCGAGGTTTTTCCACTTCCCGTCGGACCTGTAATCAAAACCATACCTTGGGGTCGACGTATAAAATTCGTTAGTATCTTCAGATTCTTCTGGTTTAATCCAAGCTGCTCCAAGGAGAGAAATGCTTCTTCTTTGTTTAAGATTCTTATAACTGCCTTTTCACCATAATACGTAGGGAGTGTGGATACTCTTAGATCTACGGCTACATTCTTTGCCTTTACCTTTATCCTTCCATCCTGTGGAAGTCTCCTTTCTGCTATATTTAAACCCGCCAACACCTTAATACGCGAAATAATAATTGGTTGCGTCCATTTCGGAAGCTTGATAGAATCTTTTAGCACGCCATCAATGCGATTTCTCACCCTTACATGATTTTCCTGTGCCTCAATATGAACATCACTTGATCCACTCTGAATGGCATTCCTGATGATAAGATCGACCATTTTTATAAATGGTGAATCCTTGAAAGCTTCAAAATTAGATTCTTCCTCGATATTCTTTTCTTCATCAGGGAGAAACTCCATGAAGCCGGCATCTCCAACAAATTCATCAGCAACATCCTTAATTGATCTTTCCGGGTGGTAGTGTCGCTGAAGCTTATCCATTATCTGGCTTCGTGTAGAAATAGCAGGCTGGATATTATAACCAGTTATAAACTGGAGATCTTTCATTATATGCAGATCAAGAGGATCAGCCATGGCAACATCAAGTATACTATTTTTCATAGAGAGAGGAATGCATTTAAATTTCTGACACACCTCCTCAGGTATACAGTCTAGAATATCATCTTTGATGGAATAGTCTATGAGATCAATGAAGGGAATTTTAAGTTGCATAGCCAGGGAAAAGGCCATCTCCTCTTCTGAAATGATCTTCATGTCAATTAAGGCCTCACCCAACCTTTTCCCCGTACTCTTCTGAGCCTCTAAGGCGTCCTTTAGTTTATCAATAGTCAAAAGACCTGATTCTATTAACAATTCTCCTAATTTACGCTTGGAGACAAAATTATCATTCTGTGTTTTTTTCTTCCCTTTAATTGATGCAGCATCCATAATGGATAATAACCTTATTACATGTTACACGTTAATAGGAAAATTTCCGATTTTATATATCATTATTTACACATTATTTCAACTCAATAAAAACTGATATAATATTAAAATACTAAAACCAGGCTTTTCTTTGACATATAGGTATTAATTTGCTATAGATTTCCATTAATTTTAAGTTGCGTAAATTTTTTTGAAAAAATATATTAGGTACATATTGCATATAATCATTCAATCACAGGCTATCAACAAAAAAATGTAAAGTAACGAAAATATACATTTAGCTTCTCTTCGCAAGTGGAATGATGGAATATCGTAGGTCTTCTCTTTATTCAACCTCCCCATCACTCCATGTGGATAGCACAAGTCAGGTGCCACTTAAAAATTATCAATCCGCCAAAGGCGGACAGGGGTGAATTCCCCGAAGCTTGGCGCGTTACATTGTGTTGCTTTGACATCTCGTAGCCTGTCGGAGTTGGACGAGGTTGCAAGGTAGTTTATGTTCACTGCGTCATACAATTTCCTAAACATTTAATTACATGAACAAAAACGATTTAAGAACAAATCTATTTATAGGGTCACTTGTCATAGCTATTTTTATGTACCTGTCTTTTATGGGCTTGCCCCTCTTCGAGTCACTTGAAAATCGCATCTATGAAATCGAAATGCGGCTCGACACACCTCGTAACCCCAGTGAAAGCAAGGTGGCCATAGTAAATATCGATGATAAAAGCATTAGAAAGCTTGGGCAATGGCCCTGGCCACGGCATATTATAGCTGATATGATCAAGATCTTAAAAAGTAATGGGGCAAAGTTTATTGGCATAGATATGATCTTTAGCGAAAAAGAGCAAAACCCAGGCATGAAAGAAATAGAGAAGCTTTACAGTAAAATCATAAAACGAGAAACAAGTTATGCTAAAGAAGAGAAAGATACATGGATACTTGCTGAGTTGAAGGATATTGAAAAACGCCTGGATAATGATAAAGTGTTATCTGAAACAGTGAAAAAAAGTGGAAATATAATCCTTCCGGTTGTGGGCGAATTTGGAAAATATCAAACCGAATTAGTCATTCCGTCTGAATCATTTCTGAATCTCAGTGTATATAAAAAAGATAGCATTAATATTCAAGACCAAAGATCTGTTAGGGAATTAACCACCCCATTTAATGAGCTATTAAAAAGCAGTCATGCCCTGGGACACATAAATCTCTCCCCTAATAAAATAATGATGGGCCAGGTCCATATACCCTTTATTGATTATCGAGGACATATAATTCCCTCCATGCCGTTACGTCTTGTGCTTGACTACATAAATAAGCATCCTGAGCAGGTAATGATCAAAGGCTCTGGAATCAAAATCGGAGAAAATATTATTCCAACGAGCAATGGTGAAATGTTCATTAAATTTAAAGGTGGAAGACGATCCTTTCCATACTATTCATTTATCGATATCTTAAATGTTAAAAAGGTCCCAGCCGTATTTGATGACAAAATTGTCCTCATTGGTTTTACATCAAAAGGAAGCCCTGCAGTGAGCACTCCAGTGGACCCTTCTATGCCACGGATAGAATTTATGGCCAATGTAATTGAGGATCTTTTAAACGGACGTTTTCTTAAACGCTCAAATATGATGCTCTATCTGGAGGTCCTTATCTTAGTGCTGCTTGGTATAGCATCCTCATTCTTTCAATCCCGTTTCAGTTATGTAAACAGAAC
>CAZBBQ010000183.1:0-4065 GCA_964489745.1 uncultured Desulfobacteraceae bacterium | reverse complement strand
CCACTTCTCTATTTATATCACGTATTATCGATCTTTTGTGCGAGGTTTTAAAAAGGCGTAGGCTATGAATAATTCTTTACTATCCAACAAGAAGTCTTTTGGGGAAATAGAGTGTCCGGAAATTATAGGCGAGAGTAATGCGATAAAATCTGTAAAAGAAAAAATAAAACGGGTGAGTGAAAAGAATGTAACTGTTTTAATACGGGGAGAGAGTGGTACAGGTAAAGAGCTCGTGGCCAAGAATATTCATTGTAAATCTCAGCGGAAAGAAGAAAATCTTGTTCATGTTAACTGCGCGGCCTTACCAAGCGAATTATTAGAGAGTGAACTGTTTGGATACAGAAGAGGAGCTTTTACAGGTGCTACCTACAATAAACTCGGGAGATTTGAGAAAGCAAATCGAGGGACATTTTTTTTAGATGAAATAGGAGCCCTGAGCCATCCACTTCAAGCAAAGATTCTACAAATATTGGAAGATAAAAAAATGTCACGACTCGGCGGTGTAAATGACATTCCTATAGATGTTCGGATAATGGCTGCTACGAATTCAAATCTGGAGGAAAAAATTACAAAAGGTGATTTTAGAACTGACCTTTATTACCGTTTGAACGTAATTTCTATTGAAGTGCCTCCTTTAAGAGAGAGAAAAGAAGATATCCCTGCCTTAACACAACACTTTATGGATACATTTTGTGATGAGCTGGGGAAAGATTATATCCAAATTGATGATTCCGTAAAAGAGCATTTTCAAAAATACGATTGGCCAGGCAATGTGAGAGAATTAGAGAATATAGTGAAAGGGATTATAGCATTACAAAAAACAGATATTGTGTATGCTGACTTAAAGCTGGGAAACGTGACAGATAATGAAGAAGAATATTTGGATACTACAAGCAGAAATCTTTTTCAAATTTGGGATGATAGAAAAATAAACGAGTCGATTAATAATAGAAGGGACATCTGTTTAAAGACAATACGTGGACACTATATTGCTGATGTTGAACGACAAGCCATTTGCAAGGCCCTGGAATTAACGCAGTGGAACAGAAAGAGTGCAGCACAATTATTGCAAGTTAGTTATAAAACCCTTTTAAACAGGATTGAAAAGTATACCATAGTCTAATGAAATATTTTCCTTTGGTTTTTTAAAATATAGTTGCATTCAAATGTTTTGTCTCTTAAAGTAATGTTGGTGTAAGACTGTCTGAGGGTAGTTTTCATAGAAAACTCGGAGGGCAATTTTGAAAAAGGTATATATAATAGGTGGTCCAATTAAAGGCGAGTCTTTTACCCTTAACGATGATGTAACTACTGTTGGGAGATCCTCTGATAACGACATATGCATATCAGATATAGGGGCCTCACGGCACCATGCCACATTTGTAAAAAAGGATGATAGCATTTTTATCACAGACCTGAAAAGTTCTCAAGGTGTCTTTATTGATGGAAAGAAGATAGAGCCAGGATTAGAGGTTGAGCTAAAAAAAGACACGATGTTAATGATAGGGAACACAATTCTATCGTTTCAAAAGGAATCTTTTGCAAAAACATTGGCGAAACCATACTCTTTTGCCGCACAAACAAAGCCTTTTGATATGAGTAAGTCTTCAGAGGATAGCTCAAGAAACTACATACAGAGTTTGGAATTACTCCTTAAAGTATCAAATATCTTTGCTCAATCCCTCAATATCCAAGAATTGTTAAGTTTGGTGATAGATCAAATTTTGACTCTTTTAAAGAGGATCAACCGTGGAGCAATATTGTTGTTGAACAAAGACACAGGCAAACTACAAGAGGTGGTTTCAAAGACGAGAATAGACGATAAAGATAATCTCTTCTCTAAAATTAACTACAGTAGAAGCATTGTGAATAGAGCTATAAAGGAAGCGAAGCCAGTAAAAATATCCAATACGAGCCTTGTAAACAAAATGAATCTTTCTGATAGCATGGAACAAATGAATGTCATGTCAGTTATGTGTGTGCCACTCATCTACAAGGAAGATATTCTTGGAGTAATTTATGTAGATTCGATCGATTTGCCTGAAGGATTTAGAAAGGATGACCTCGAACTGCTTACTGGCTTAAGTAATACTGCGTCCATTGCCATAGAAAATGCGCAATTGTACTCAAATTTGGAAACATTGGTTAAACAGAGAACAAGTCAGTTAGAAAAGGCTAAAGATAGGATTAAAGAGAGTGAGTCAAGGTTTCGAGCGGTATTCGAAAATATGAGTAATGGCGTTACTATATTAGAGGCAATCAAGAATGGTAAGGATTTTATTTTTAAAGATTTCAACAAAGCCACTGAGAGAATAGATAAAATAACAAAGCAGGATGCCATTGGTAAGAGTGTCCTTACCGTGTTTCCACGTTTTAAAGATCATGGCTTTTTTGATATATTTACAAGGGTCTGGGAAACAGGAAAGCCTGAAGATCATCCTCCTATGCTCTATGAAGATGACAGAATTAAATCCTGGAGAACAAATTATGTCTATAAATTACCCAATGGAGAAATTGTATGTATCTATGAAGATGTAACTGCCCAAAAACAGGCGATTGAAAACCAGCAGAAGCTTCAAAAACAGCTTTCTCACGCTCAGAAATTAGAATCATTAGGCAGACTGGCAGGGGGTGTGGCACATAACTTTAGAAATATTTTACAAGCTGTTCTGGGAAATAGTCAATTCCTTCAAATGGCATACAGTCAGGATGCCCTATTACAAAAAATTACAAGGATTATCAATGAATCGGTAAAAAAGGGCTCTAATTTCATAGATAGTTTATTGAAATTCTCCAGGCAGGATGTTGAAAAGGAGATGCTCCCCATCAATTTAAAGGATGTTCTCGATGAAGCATATCGCATAATAAGCAATACCTTTGATCATCGGATAAAGATTGTCACAAAGATCGAGGATTCACTGCCAATGAGAGGTGATCATTTAAGTTTAAATCAGGTGTTTATAAATTTGTGCAATAATGCACGAGATGCAATGCCAGGTGGTGGTGAACTCACAATAGAAGCAAAGAAAGATACGGAAAAAGTGATGGTTACCATTTCCGATACAGGATGCGGTATGGATGAAGAGATCGTGAAAAATATATTTGATCCCTTTTATACTACGAAAGATATCGGCGAAGGAACTGGTTTAGGCTTGTCGATAACCCATGGCATAATCGAAGAACACACTGGAACCGTATCTGTATCGTCCCAGCCAAACAAGGGAACGAAATTCACAATTTCTTTTCCCATAGCAGAGAAATTTGTTCAGACTGAATCAGAATCTCCGCTAAAAATCAGGCATGGCAAAGGACAAAAGGTTTTAATTGTAGATGATGAACCGGAAGTTTTAAAAAGCCTTGAGAATATGGTTAAATCGATCGGGTACGAAGTAGATTCGGCACGGAGCGGTTATAAGGCGCTTGAACACTATAAAACGTATAAACCAGACATTGTTTTACTCGACTGGAAAATGCCTGTTATGGATGGAGAAACGTGTGCCAAAAAAATTCTTAAAAATGACCCCGCTGCCAGAATAGTCATTATTTCAGGCTACCAAGAGAGTGCGGTAAATGAAGAAGAAACCGGCCTAAAAAATGATATAAAAGATTTTGTTCTCAAGCCTTTTGATATAGATGAAATTAGTAAGGTTATTTCAAAAGCCCTTCAATCGTAACAAAAACGAAATCCGCCTAGCTCTCCAGTAATTTTATTACATGATCTTTTAATTTTTCCATCTCAAATGGTTTGCGTAATACGACATCTGCCTGTTTTTCAGCTGCGAGCCGTTCAGGGTTTTTTCCATATGCAGTGATGGCGATAACCGGTAAATCAGGGGCCTTTTCCTTGATAACAGTAATGATTCCTACCCCACTTACGTAGGGCATAACGATATCTGTAATAACCAAATCATACTGTTCAGATTCGGCCATTTTTAATCCATCCATTCCATTTAATGCTGTAATAATTCTATAGCCTAAGTATTCAAAGTAGTTCTGCATCATAGAAAGAACATGGTTGTCGTCTTCAATAATAAATAGTGTTTTTTTCATTACACACTCCTCAAT
>CAZBBQ010000182.1:0-4067 GCA_964489745.1 uncultured Desulfobacteraceae bacterium | reverse complement strand
ACTATGTCAAAAGAGAGCAAGGGGAAGCGATGCCTATCTATGAATTCTACTGTGAAAGATGCAATACCATCTTTAATTTTTACTCAAAATCAATCACCACAACCAACCAACCAATCTGTCCTCAATGCAAAACAATGAAATTAAAACGATTATTATCGAACCTCTCTGTTTTAAGGGAAACATCTCAAGGAGACAGTGAGGAATCTCTCCCCTTTGATGAGCAGAAGATGGAAAAAGCTGTTGGTATGCTTGCACAGGAGGCTCAAAACATTAATGAAGATGACCCAAAGCAGGCAGCTCATTTGATGCGCAGACTTTCTGAGATGGCAGGCTTAGATATGGGAAAAGGCATGAAGGAGGCAATGGACAGGATTGAGGCCGGAGAGGATCCTGAAAAAATTGAAGAAGAGATGGGAGACATCTTGGAGGAGGACCCATTTACTCTCCCTGAAAAAAAGGGAGCGAGGAAAAAAAATAACGCCCCATATAAAGATGAAACCCTTTATGAATTATAGACCTGTACTCACCTTCCCAGAGGGCAGAAATGGTGTAAGTGTAAGAGTTTCGCTGCACCGCTTACTGTTATCCCGTAAAAGATGATCGGAACAGATCCTGTAAAATTGTCTATGGTATCATTAACCAGGGTTGTTCCTGTGGCAAGAATCAGATCTGCCCATTTTTTTATATCCTTGTATGCCTCTGGATCCTCAACCATCACGCCTGATTTAATGATACCAATATTTTCAGGGTCTCTGTCACAGATCCTAACCTCAAAATTACGGACTGCTTCCTCAAGGAGGCGTGGTTGATCTCCTATCATCCCTATTCTTTTAGGTGAGAAGGGCAAAAGGATATCTTTTAGATACGTGGCACACATCACTGGATCGTCGTCTTTGCAGTGACAGCTCTTATTGATTATTCCTATTTTTCTTAACACAGCATTGGCTGTAGCTACAAAAAGGGCCCTGTGAAAATTGGAATCCATGGGGAGATTAATTACCTGAGAGAGACTCCCAGAAAAGTTTCCGGTATGATCGGAATATGCATGGCCCTTAACATTTTGAAAAACCGCCTGCATTATCCGCTCTTTCCCTTTTAGCAACGGATAATCGTTATGGGCTGGATTTCCGATTGCCTCCTCAGGCGTGAGAGGTCGTGCAAAAACAGAAACCATTTCATTTTCAAGGGCATGTTGTGAAATAAGTTTCCGCATCTCTTTTATAAATTGATGTAAAAAAGTAGCCATTATGCTCCCTTCCCAAACGGGCAGATTGGATATTGACATTTTGAGCAATTAAGACATAGTCCCCCGTGTCCCAGGCTCACAATTTCTTCTCTGGTAATTGTGTCTCCAGACATGGCCCTTGGGAGAAAGATGTCGAGCACCGTGGTCTTGTAATAGAAAAGTGCGGCAGGTATGCCAAGAATGGGAGTATTTCCCATATAGGCAAGAGCAAACATCGCGCCTGGAAGTATGGGGGATCCGTACGATACCACTTTGGCGCCGGAAGAGATAATTCCATCAAGGGTAACGTCATCTGCATCTACGGAAAGACCACCGGTAGTAATAATAACATCACAACCATCTTTTACCATTCGCTTTATTGCTCGAGATATTTCCCCCTTTTCATCAGGGCACATTTGGTGGGATATAATTGTTCCACCAAGGGATTGAACCTTAGGTGATAGGATATCTAAAGAATAGTCTTTAACCCTGCCGGAGAAAACCTCTTCCCCTGTAACAACTACACCAACTTTGTTTCTTGAGAATGGAAGAAGCCTTAAAAGAGGCTCCTTATCCCTGATTTCTTCTACTATTGGCCAGAATTCAGACTCCTCTATGGCAACTGGTATAATTCTGGTAGCGGCCACTGTCATACCTTTACAACACACGGTATTTTGATGAATGGTTGAGCAGATGATTGTTTTGGTCTGGTTTATAAATGTGAGCAAATTAATGTTGATTTTAAGTAGACCATTAGTCTGGGCCTTTATATTAAATCTTCCTTCACTTGGCCCCTCAAGGGCAAACCATTCTTTTTGAAAGGCCTCGGCCAAAACCTTCGCTGCATCATCTTCATGGATGTAGCCTCTATTAGGATCAAAAACATACACATTGAACTTGCCCATATCCCTCAAAACAGCGAGATCCTTTTTATTTAGGATATGACCCTTCTTAAAGGCAGGTCCTTTTGATTTTCCTGGAATAATGCGTGTGATGTCATGGGCCAGTGGTTTTCCAATAGCCTTTTCGATTGATAATTTAATCATATACATGCACCTTGATAGGTAACTCACAGAATTATTTTTGAACGACTCAGTTAATAGCTTCCAATCGTTTGAGATCCTTGGGAGTATCAATATCGTATATAACTGAATCATCCTGCCATGGGATTTTTTTTACTTCTTTTGGGAATTTATGCATAAGGCCCCTGAGACCTACATCTCCGGTAATCTGGGTGATCTCGTTTTTAAATCGATCGATATCGACAATGGCCGGATGTCCCGTAGTGCCTTTGAACACAGGGAGAAGCATTCCTATCTTTTCCTTTAGAAATTCATTGATGAGGGAATTAATCGTTTGCGGTATCAAAAAAGGAAGATCCGCGAGAGAGATCAATACCCCGCAAGCTTTCTCTTCATCGGTAAGACAGGTAAGACCCTTGTGAATGGAAGAGGACATTCCTTTCTTGAAGTTTTTATTGGCAACCAGTCGCCCCCCTCCCCATCGGCAGGAGAAGGAAAACCAATGGTCAACCTTTTTTCCAACTGCCAGACCGGAAAATGAAAATGTGTCCGTATTCCCCGTGATAGTTTTCCGAAGATTCGGGGAAACTACCAGTACAAGCGGGGAGATGTGACTTTGCAGGTGCACCCTCAAAGCCCTCTCTATCAGTCTTTCACCTGTTGGAAGGAGGGCGAAGAGCTTTTCAGACCCAAAACGCTCAGAACCACCTGCACCGAGAAGGACACCAGGAATGGGTTCCATTTATGCTCCCTTCAGGTTTCTTAAGGGTAGTATGAAAAAGACATCCCTTCCCACGCTCAGGTTCTCAGCAAGGAAATCCTCTTTCCTTATCCTGGCAAGGATGTCTTTCGTTTTCGTTTTTATCTTAAGGGAAAGCACGGAATTATGAGAAATTTCTTCCACGATAGTCCCTTTGAATCTATTGATAGGAGGACCCGGAGGCTCATCTCTGCTCACATATATGTCATCAGGTGAGATTGCGATTTTACTAAGGTTCTCCTTGTCCCAAACCGTTACTATAGTAAATCCTCCACAGTTCGCTTTGACTAATCCGTTTCCCAGGACCTCATAACCCTCACAGTCAAAGATGTTGGGTGATCCCAAGAAATCGGCCACCTTACACCCATTGGGACTAAAGAAGATCTCCTGAGGTGTTGCAATCTGTTCCAATCTGCCTGACTCAATAACGGCGAGGCGATCACCGACCTCTTCGGCCTCTTTGAAGTCATGGGTAACAAAAATGGTGGTTAAGCCGAGTTCTTCTACGATCCGCTTGAACTCGATCCTCAGATATTTCCTGGTCTTGATGTCCAGGCTGTTAAAGGGTTCATCTAATAAGAGGATCTTGGGAGATGGTGCAATTGCCCTTGCCAGGGCTACCCTTTGTCTCTCTCCGCCACTCAAATCCTTCGGGTATCTTTCCAGAAGATGGCAGATATTGAGCAAGGTGCACATTTCATCTAATCGAGCCTCAATCTGATTGTGACCCCTTTTCTTTGTTGATAACCCATAAGTGATATTCCGCCTTACATTCAGATGGGGAAACAGAGCCAGGTCTTGAAAGAGATAACCGATTCCTCTCTTGCTGATGGGAATTGTATCTATGGGCTCACCATCGAACAGTATCGACCCTTCATAGGGAGCCAAACCGCAAATAATATTGAGCAGAGTTGTCTTGCCAGCACCTGTAGGGCCGATAAGCACCAATAGCTCACCGTTCGATATTGTTACGCTTATATCTCGACAAACAAAATTGTTAATGTTTTGAAGCTCTATCGTAGGCATATTATCGCCATTTGCCAGTTAGCCGATGCTCCAT
>CAZBBQ010000181.1:0-4082 GCA_964489745.1 uncultured Desulfobacteraceae bacterium | reverse complement strand
GCATATTCGTCTTTTTTCTTTATAAGAAGCCACTCGTTGCCCTTTCGGCTTCCTTTGAACAACGTTAAGGTAAAAGCCCCTTTGAGTTTTCTCCCTCTAAGAAAAAAGGTGAGTGTTTCCTTTTTCAGCTCAATGAGTTCATAGGATCCTTTGTCCCAAATTACCACTGTACCAGCTCCATAGTGCCCTTTTGGGATAATTCCTTCAAAATCAATATATTCCAAAGCATGATCCTCTACCAATAACGCCAACCGTTTTTCAGATGGATTCATGGATGGACCTTTTGGAATAACCCATGACTTGAGAACCCCCTCTAACTCAAGGCGAAAATCATAGTGGAGATGAGTAGCGTGGTGCTCATGAATGACAAAACGGGGATTCATGTGAGTTTTGATTAGAAAAAAAGTGTGTTATGTAAAAGAATTTAAGATTTGCTTTTCAAATCCTCTACCCTGCATATACAGCTCATTGTTACTTTTCCTAAAGCAACCCTGTAACTGAGAGTTTTGTCTTTTAACATGAAATAAGGGAGGTCTTGGAGAGATTATATCTTAATTTTTACTCATCAGATGGCTTGCCATCTTTTCTAAACCATCCAAACTGATTTCGAACATTGGAAAGATCTGTCTTATAATATTAATTGATCGTGTGTAGTCCCACTCAATTGATGATTTAGGATTAAGCCAGACAGAATGCCGAAAGATACTGGCCAGAAATTGTAGCCTCTCTATACTGGGCTTACCACTCCTTTCCTCTATATGGATTGACCCATCTGTGGCCATCATTTCATAGGGGGCCATACTTGCATCTCCTACAACAATAAACCTGGTTTCCGGGTCCATCCTGGCAAATTCGTCTACTGGGTGTGGTTTTGAATACCTCGGAGAATCTGCCCATAGGTAATCATATATCGTATTGTGAAAGAAAAAGGTCTTCAGATCCTTAAACTGACTCCTTGAATAATCAAAGAGGCTCTGAACAATGCCGATATATGGATCCATCGACCATCCACCATTATCTATAGCCAAAATAATCTTGAGTCTATCTTTCAGGCTCCGCTCAAAGATGATCTCGATCTCTCCCGCATTTTTCATAGTTTGATAGATAGTCTCATCAATGTTGACCCGATCCTTAGGCCCGGTTGGTATCATATTTCTCAATCGCTTTAAGGCCTCTCCCATATGCTGGCGAGTAAGCGGGCCTTGTTGAGAGTAATCCCTATATCTCCTGTCCATTGCTACTTTGACAGCAGATTTATTCCTGGACATGCCGCCAACCCTCATACCACCAGGATGATATCCGGAATGCCCCACAGGAGAAGTCCCCCCAGTTCCTATCCATTTGTTTCCGCCATGATGAGCTTCGGTCTGCTCTTTTAATCTTTTAAGAAAATAGTCAATGAGTTCTTCCGGGCTTAAGTGAGCAAGAGATTCTTCATCAATCCCAAGGGCATCTGCAATAGCCTGTGGGTCTTTCAACCAAGCATCTAAAAGGGCCTTAGCAGCCTCGGTTAAATCAAACTTAGTAGGATCAGTCAGCTCAACCCCTTTAAAATGATGGGCAAAGACTTGATCAAAGAGATCAAAATAACGCTCACTTTTTATAAGTATTGTACGTGCAGATATATAGAAATCATCAACGGAATTGATCAAACCTTTGCTTAAGGCCTTCTGGAGCCTCAGAAATGAGGTGGGTGTAACAGGCACACCCACCTGGCGCAATGTATAAAAAAACCCAGTAAACATATTTTATAACCTAAACCTTGAGACAGCCCTCTGGGCTACTGCATAATCCGGGCTTTTCTTAAATAAGACACCAAGATAGGGGATATCGCCTTTTATCAAGTCCTTTACCTTGAAATCAGGATCGGCATGCATTGCTCTGATCCAGTTTATAAGTTCCCTTGTTGCCGGTTTCTTTTCCACTTCCTTAAACTCTCTGAGCCTGTAAAAGGCGTTTACAGCGCTATCGAGCAGATCCTGGCTTACATCAGAAAAATGAACTTGCACAATCTCTCGCATCATATCAGGCTCAGGAAAGGCTATATGGTGGAAATTACATCTTCCTAAAAATGGGTCTGAGAGATCCTTTTTTGCATTAGATGTAATAACTATCATCGGCCGATTCTCTGCGCTAATAGTTTTATCAATCTCGAGGACATCAAACTGCATCTGATCCAGCACATCAAGCATATCATCTTGGAAATCAGTATCCGCTTTGTCTATCTCATCGATTAAAAGAACTACCTTTTCGTTTGAGACAAATGCCTGACCGATTTTGCCCATCTTGATATATTCCTCAATGTTGCTTACCTCCCTTTTTGAATCCCCAAACCTGCTGTCGTTCAGGCGTGTCAGGGTATCATACAGATAAAGGGCATCGATTAGTTTCATGCTCGATTTGACATTTAAAACAATGAGAGGCATATTGAGACTCTCAGCAATTGCATAGGCAAGCATTGTTTTTCCGGTGCCTGGCTCTCCTTTTAAAAGAAGAGGCATCTCGAGGGCCATAGTTATATTTACGATTTTTGCCAACTCATTATCCAACACATATTTACTACTACCAGTAAACGTTATATCTTTTTCTTCACCAAACATACACTCTCTCCTTTAAGGATTTATATATAAAAAATAATATTTTAATATAATCATTCGGCCTTAAATAGCAACTCGTAAATTGAGAAAAATAGAAAGCGAGCTTTCCCAGCGCGCACTAAAAATTGAATACTGCATGAAAGTTCTCTATCGTATCCCAGTAAAACCAACATATAATCACTTTCTTTTTTTTACCATTTTTTTGATATTTTCGTCTGAAATTATGTTATATAAGCCTCAACAGATGCTCCTTGGCAAGATCTTAATAAGTTTTATGAAATGAGCCATGCCCGTAAAAAAGACCCTCAGAATAAATCTGACACGTGAAAAAGGGTTATTTTTTTAACAATATTATCCACCGATAACAAACACTAGTTCACTAAAAAGAGTATTGCGCTTACGAGATATTTTTCAATATATTGAAAGGATAAGCATGCCATGAAGAAGCAAAAAGTTGGATTCATTGGTGTGGGTAAAGTCGGCACAGCTTTGGCTACAACACTTTTTAAGGGCGGGTATCCTGTAGTTGCTGTAGCCAATAAGAACATAAGCCCGTCTGATAAGTTGATTGATCTGGTGCCAGGTTGCCACGTTTTCAAAACCGCGCAGGAAGTGGCAAACACCGCAGATCATGTTTTTATAACAACGCCAGATGATTCCATTCTCAAAGTAGCTTCAGAGATTATATGGCGTCCTGAGCAGAATGTAGTTCATTGCAGCGGTGCCGCTTCGATCGATATACTGGAGGCGGCAAAAAAATCTGGTGCCATGGTGGGTTCATTCCATCCCTGCCAGGCATTTGCCAGCGTTGATCAGGCTATAAAAAATTTACCAGGTTCTACCTTTGCCATCGAGGCACAAGGTCCTTTGCTGGATACCTTAAAAGAGATGGCTTCAACCATAGGGTGCGACTGGATAATACTCAAACCTGGAAACAAAGCCCTTTATCATGCCGCCGCAGTCTTTGCCAGTAATTACTTTGTTACTCTATTAAAGGTAGCTACAGATTTATTTAAGAATTTTGATGTACCTACCACTCAGTCAATAAAGGTTCTTATGCCCTTGATCCAGGGAAACATTAAAAATATCAACACGATTGGCTTACCCAGCTGTCTTACCGGGCCTATTGCACGTGGGGATATAAGTACCATTGAAAAGCATATATTCGCTTTAAAAGAAAAAGAGCCTTCCATTTTGAAGCTTTACGCAGAACTGGGTCTTAAGACTATCCCTATTGCTCTGGAAAAAGGCACCTTGGACGAGAAGGTGAGTGAAGCATTACAGACACTCTTGAAGAAAGCTATTGGCGCTGAAAGTTAATATACAATCAAGTTGGTAGAGTGATTACATACATGAAGGCTTAAAGTATATTTTCTATTCTAACAAAGCTCCGCCTCAAACTGGGCGGGGATGCAGTAAGAAAAATCAGAAACACTAAACACTAAATTCTCCTAAGAAACTAAATGTGGAATAGAGCATGGAGAT
>CAZBBQ010000180.1:0-4084 GCA_964489745.1 uncultured Desulfobacteraceae bacterium | reverse complement strand
GCCGCATTATCTTTCGTGATTCGCTCAAGCCCTTTCGGACAAGTAGCTCTGCTTTGGTCAATCTATAAAGGCCAGCCAAAAATATTTCGTGTTTTGATCTCAACACCGAACGTCCCGGCCAAGCACCGAGTGGTCACATTATTTCCAGATTCTCAAAACGCTGCGTGTTCTGAAATTGATGCCATTGCCGATGATATTGAAAGATTCTTTAGTGGTGAAGATATACAGTTCTCACTTGCAATAGTTCGTATGGACCTGTGTTCTGAATTTCAGCAAGAGATTTTGCGTGCCGAACACGGAATTCCTCGTGGGGCTGTCAGTACCTATCAGCGCATTGCCAGGCACGTGGGGAAACCGAGAGGAGCTCGCGCAGTTGGAAACGCACTGGCAACGAATCCATTCCCACTGATAATCCCATGTCACCGTGCTATTCGTACGGATTTAACTATCGGAGGGTATCAGGGCGGTAAAAGAATGAAACAAACCTTGCTTCAAATGGAAGGTATTGATTTTGACGAAACCGGGCATGTTATAACAAAGAACTTTGTTTACTGAAATGTAAACCACTGTTTCGCCAGTCATTTAAGTGGACACAGTAAAACGTGCTGCCCAGCGGACAAGGAATATACCTTATGAATATCTTTGTATTGGACAGAAATGTGAAGAAGTGTGCACAGTACCATTGTGACCAACACGTGACAAAAATGATACTTGAGAGCGCGCAAATCATGTGTACCGCTTTAAATACAATGGGCTTCAAAACCCCCTACAAGTCCACCCATGGTAAACACCCATGTGTTTTATGGGTTGAGGAGAGTTATTCAAATTTCATCTGGCTTACACAATTGGCGATTGAATTGAATACTGAATACAAATATAGATATGAAAAAGTCGATGACCATAAATCAATACATGTTATTCGTGAAATAGAAAATTCAAAATTCTCTGATAAAGGGCTGACTGAATTTGCTCAGGCAGTGCCAGAAAAATACAAATACAGAGGGAATGCAGTCAGGGCCTACCGATCGTTTTATCGTGGTGAAAAAGTAAATTTCGCGCGATGGACCAAAAGGCCAATTCCAAGATGGATGAATGTACCCTCATAAAAAGCTTTACAGGGACCTTCGCTTCGGCTTCGGCCCTGTAAGCTAACCATGTATCGTAAAGAAATGGAAAAACAATCATGAGAAAAAAAGAAAAAGAAATCACCGAAGCATCAGCCATTGAAGCCATTATTAAAAAATCGCTTGTTTGCCGTCTTGCCTTGTCTGATGACAATTTTCCTTACATTGTGCCATTGTGTTTCGGCTATAGAGATAGGGTGCTTTATTTTCATGGCTCTCTTAAAGGAAAAAAGATTGATATCATCAAAAAGAATCAAAACATTTGCTTTGAGTTTGATATAAATACCGAAATTGTAAAAGCTGAAGATGCATGTCATTGGAGCATGAAGTACCGAAGCGTTATCGGCTTTGGAAAAGCTGTGCTTCTTGAAGATATAGAAGAAAAACGAAAGGCACTTAATATCATCATGAGTCAATATTCTGATCGAACATTCCAGTTTGATGATGCCATTTTAAAAAAAACGTTCGTGATCAAAGTCGAAATAGAGAGCATGACAGGTAAACAATCTGAATCGTGACAAGAGAAAAACCTTAAATAATAATCTCCACAGAATAAACGGGTATTGTATGTGCCGATGCGCTTTCCTTACGATGGACGATTTAACAGGATATGTCAGTGATGATGAACTGACTATTACACACCTTCACGATGTGGGCTGGACAGTTGAAATGGTTTCGTGGCGTAAGGACTATAACTGGAGCCAATTCGATGTGGTGGTCATTCGCTCGACGTGGGATTATCAGAATGATCCTGACACTTTTTTTGCCGTGCTCGAATCTATTGATCGTTCCGATACTCGTTTGGAAAACTCATTGGAGTTAGTGCGATGGAATATGCAAAAAACCTACCTGCGCGACATCGCATTGAAAGGTACTTCCATCGTTCCGACTCTCTGGCAAGAGAAAGCAGTGGATACGAAAAAGTTAGGCTCTTTCTTTGACCAACTCGACACAGAGGAGATTATAATCAAGCCGATCATAGGTGCGAGTGCTGGTCATGCGTTTCGCCTTCATCAAAGCCAAAGCAACACCAAGCTACCTGTGCTTGAGAAAATATTTGATAGGCGTGCGTATATGGTACAACCTTTCATGCCAAACATTATAGAGGAAGGTGAATTTTCCCTGATCTATTTTGAAGGTATGCATAGTCATACAATTCTAAAAACCCCAAAGGCAAATGATTTTCGCGTTCAGGAGGAACATGGTGGCAATATACGTCCTGTAATTGCTGAGTCAGAGTTGCTCCACAGCAGTCAACACGTCATTGACTCTCTCCCTCAGAAGCCGCTCTATGCAAGAGCAGACTTTGTACGCACCGAACAAAGCACATTTGCCTTAATGGAATTGGAGCTGATTGAGCCTTCACTCTATTTCCGAATGGATGCAGACTCGCCAATGCGATTTGCCCACGCACTGACAACACGACTACGCTGTTGAGGAAATTGCCACATAATCAGTGTTTCAAGTGGAAGGCCCGACGGTGCGTTTTTTTACGTGCTCGGTTGATAATGCGTGGAAGCTGGTGAAATCCCTTCCATCATATTTTCAAGCCTTTCTATTCTTTCCACCGGTGGTGGGTGCGAATAGTTAAACCAGGAAAAAAGTGGATGTGGTGCCAGATTCGCCAGATTGTCAGCGCTAAGCTTTATCAGGGCATTTTTCATCGGTTCGGATGTTTCCATTAAGCTAACAGCAACATCATCGGCTTCCCTTTCATACTTTCTAGAGAGGGCCGCTCCTACAGGCCTCATAAAATAGCCGAGAGGGCCTAAAATGACAGGCACAAGAAACAGGCCAATATATTTAATCTGTTCCGAAAAACCGAATGTCTGGTAAATTAGCTGCCAGTTAAGTAATTTCGCCACAATAAAGAGGCCAATCAAAGACAGCATCTCTAATAAAACAAGTTGCTTGATAATATGTTTTTTCATCCAGTGACCCGTTTCATGGGCAAGGACTGAGAGGATTTCCTCATCAGGATGGGATTCTAATAGGGTATCAAATAAAACAATCCTTTTAATTCTGCCAATTCCTGTAAAATATGCATTGGTGTGTTTGCTCCTTTTACCGGCATCCATCTGAAATACCCCTTTAACTGCAAGCCCCGCCTTTCCCATGAGGGTAGCGATCTTATTTTGTAGTTCCATATTGGTGATTGGTTCAAATTTATTAAACAGTGGAGCAATTACTACTGGATATAGCCACATAATCAATAACTCAAACACCGAAATGACTATCCATGCGAAAAACCACCATGCATTTTTGATATAGAACACTAATGTCAACAGAAAAAAGATAACAATACCACCCAGAATAAATGACAGAGCCATACCCTTAACCCAATCTATGGCCCATAATTTAAGGGTTTTGGTATTGAATCCGTACCTATCTTCGATCACAAAGGTACTGTAGAGTTCAAATGGAATATCAAACAGATTGGAAATCGCTGCAAAGATGGTAAAAAAGACCAGCCCTCCACCAATAAAGCCTAAATGCCAGGTAGTTATTATTTCAACGAACCAGGGCAACAAACCAGTTAATAAAATGACAAGTAATAACGCCTGATCAAATAATTTTTCAACAATGCCAAATCTGGTAGAGTCTGCTGTATACGCTATAATTTTAGAGAATTTTTCTTTATCGACGGTACCTTGAAAGACGCGGGGAACATGATTTTTTTGCCGGCGTAAATGTCTGATATTAATCAGGTTCATAGCAATCTGAAACAGCGATTGAAAGACAAAGACTGAGAGAAATGCGATGAGCAATGCATTAAATTGGATCATATTTTTAGTCCACGTTTTCTTTCAAAATTGGTAACATTTTAACTCTTTGAAAACTATCCCTGACCTTTACTCATAGCCACATAGATATCATTGGTGAAACGCATGAGCATGGGGATGTCTTTTTTCCTGCAAGTCAAGGAGCACGTGTATGTCTTTTTTTACTCATGCCCTATA
>CAZBBQ010000179.1:0-4109 GCA_964489745.1 uncultured Desulfobacteraceae bacterium | reverse complement strand
TGGCGGGGACGACGGGACTCGAACCCGCGACCTCCGGCGTGACAGGCCGGCGTTCTAACCAGAGCTGAACTACATCCCCAAAAAATATTCTGTTTTACGTTTAGCTATTAGCCAATAGCCGCTGGCTAATAGCGATAAACCATTTTTGGTAGGCGGAACAGGGATTGAACCTGTGACCCCCGGCTTGTAAGGCCGACGCTCTCCCGCTGAGCTACCCGCCCATAATTAGTGTGCAGTAATCTGCGACTTGGTCTCTCCTTTTGGTACGGTAAAAGGCTGAAACCTATCCTCTGGGAGAAAGAGATCTTCACCTTTAACCACTGTGAGGGCCTTCTCAAGGACCTCATCCATGCTCTCAACCAGGATTAATTCCACTTTCTTAAGGACTCTCGCTGGTATTTCTTCAATATCTTTTTTATTTTCTTGAGGGATGAGAACCTTTTCTATTCCACCTCTATGGGCAGCAATTATTTTTTCTTTAAGACCACCTATGGGAAGAATCCTGCCTCTTAGGGTTATCTCTCCGGTCATGGCCAGATTTCTTTTCACCGATTTTCTTAAAAGTGCGGAGGCAATTGAGGTGGCTACAGTGATACCTGCCGATGGCCCATCTTTCGGTGTTGCTCCCTCAGGAACATGGACATGTATATCTACCTTTTCATAAAAGTCATCTGGCATACCAAGTCTTCTTCCTCTTGTGCGGACATAACTTAAGGCAGCTTTCGCTGATTCTTTCATCACATCCCCAAGGGTTCCTGTCAAAACCAGGTTTCCCTTTCCTGGCATAACAGTAGTTTCTATATGAAGCAGTTCCCCGCCTGCACTTGTCCAGGCTAAACCAGTGGCAAGTCCTATTTCATCTTTTTTCTCTTTTTTTCCATAGTGAAATTTAGGAACACCTAAGTAATGATGAAGAGAATTTGCGCTAATCTTTATCTTTGTAGATACACCTTTTTTAGCCACTTCTCGTGCCATCTTCCTGCATACAGCAGCTATTTCCCTCTCTAAATTTCGAACTCCTGCCTCTCTGGTATAATACCTGATTATATTTAAAATGGCCTGATCAGAAAAAGAGATATTATTCTCAGAAAGACCATTTTGTTCGATTTGCTTCTTTGTCAGAAACCGTTTCGCGATATGCGACTTTTCAATTTCTGTATAACCAGGCAGCCGTATAATCTCCATTCTATCCTGTAAAGGCGCTGGAATACCCATAAGTTCATTGGCTGTCGTTATGAAAAAAATCTCTGAAAGATTGTAGTCAATATCAAGATAGTGGTCATTAAAGGCATAGTTTTGTTCTGGGTCAAGCACTTCTAAAAGAGCAGCCGATGGGTCTCCCCTGAAATCAGTACTCATCTTGTCGACCTCATCCAGGCAGAATACAGGATTATTAGATTTTGCCCTTTTAAGATATTGAATGATCTTTCCTGGCAAAGCGCCGATATATGTTCTTCTGTGGCCCCGTATCTCAGCCTCATCTCTAACACCACCAAGAGAGAGCCGTATGAAATTCCTTCCCATAGATCGTGCCACTGATTTAGCTAAAGAGGTCTTGCCAACTCCAGGAGGGCCAACAAAACAGAGAATGGGTCCTTTGATTTTTTTTGTAAGGCTCTGAACAGCTAAATATTCCAGTATTCTTTCTTTAGGCTTAGAGAGACCATAGTGGTCGTCTTCAAGTATTGTTTCAGCCTCTTGGATACTTAACTTGTCTTTTGTGCGTGTCAGCCAAGGCAGGGATAAAATCCAATCAATATAGTTCCTCACAACGGTGGCCTCTGCAGACATAGGGGTCATCATTTTTAATTTTTTGAATTCATGTCTCACCTTTGTTGCTGCCTCTTTGGGGAGGTTTTTATTCTTAATTTTTCTTTGGAGATCCTTGAGTTCGTTGGCAAAATCATCCTGGGTACCCATCTCTTTCTGTATTGCCCGCATTTGCTCATTGAGGTAGTAGTTCTTTTGCGTCTTCTCCATCTGTTCTTTGACGCTCTGCCTCAGATGGTCCTCGAGCTTAAGGATATCAATCTCAGCATTCAATAGCTTGTAGAGTACTTCAAGTCTATTATTTATATCTTCTATCTCCAGCAAAGATTGTTTTTCTTTTATCTTTGCTGTGAGATGGGCAGCCACGGTATTAACTAATTGAGATGGATTATCTATAGCCATAACTGTCTCAGCTATATCCTCACCAATCTTTTGGTTAAGTTTTGTGTAGGACTCAAATGAAGAATGAATGCTTCTTATAAGGGCCTCAGTTTTGGTGTTTGGTTCGTAATGTTCCGAGATTTGCTCTACCTCTACCATGAAAAAACCTGCATCAGGCAGATTATTTTTGATCTTGGCCCTGCTCTTTCCTTCCACTAAACTCTTAACTGATCCATCGGGCATTTTAAGAAGTTGAAGAACTATGCCCAAGGTGCCATACGAGTAAATATCTTGAAGGGTGGGGTTATCCATCTTGGCTTTTTTCTGGGTGGATAAAAAAATTTCCTTCTCTTGGGAGAGTGCATATTTAAGTGCATCAATAGATTTTTCCCTTCCAATAAATAAAGGAATCACCATTCCAGGAAATACTACTATATCCCTTAGGGGGAGCAATGGAACCTGTTTTTTCTCTTTCTCTAACAGATTTTCTATAGAATTTTTCTTAAACATAGGTAATCAAAGTTAAAAATTAAAAGTTCGAAGTGCCTAAAATTAATTAAAGTAAAAATACCTATTTTCCATAACTTTAGCTCATTTACAACTTTAGGTACTTTTTAGGCAGATTTAATTTTGTTTTCATTTTCATACAATAAAAGAGGAGATTCATTATTAAGAATCACTTCATTCCCTATAACACATTCCCTTAGATCTGGTCGTGCAGGAAGATCATACATAATATCCAGCATAACTTTTTCAAGAATAGCCCTTAATCCCCTGGCTCCGGATTTGCGATCAAGTGCTCCCTTGCCCACAGATTTTAATGCATCCTTGGTGAACTTTAATGTTACCCCCTCAAATTCAAAGAGTTTTTGATACTGTTTGACAAGGGCATTCTTGGGCTCTGTCAGTATCCTGACCAAGGCGGCAAGGCTCAATTCCCCGAGGGAGGCAATTACTGGAAGTCGTCCAATAAACTCCGGTATGAGGCCAAATTTAATGAGATCTTCAGGTTGAACAAACGATAACGTTTCCTCCAGGTTTAATTCGTCTTGACCCCTGATATCGGCCTCAAAACCCAATGTTTTGCTCCCAGTCCTTGAAAGAATTACCTTGTCTAAACCATTAAAGGTGCCTCCACAAATAAAAAGGATATTTCTGGTGTCCACCTTTAGGAAATCCTGTTGGGGGTGTTTTCTGCCTCCTTTTGGAGGTATATTGGCAACTGTGCCCTCTAATATTTTTAAGAGGGCCTGCTGAACCCCCTCACCAGAAACGTCTCTGGTTATTGAGGGGCTATCAAATTTTCTGGCAATTTTGTCTATCTCATCAATATAGATAATGCCTTTTTCTGCCTTCTCAATATCATAGTCTGCCATTTGAACAAGGTTAAGAATTATGCTTTCAACATCCTCGCCTACATACCCAGCTTCGGTCAATGTGGTAGCATCTGCTATTGTGAACGGTACATTCAATATCCTTGCCATAGTTTGAGCTAAAAGTGTTTTGCCCGACCCCGTAGGACCTATTAGAAGTATATTACTTTTATCAATCTCCACATCTTCTTTGTCAAGATTTGCCCCGATTCTTTTGTAGTGATTATGTACTGCAACGGAAAGAACCTTTTTTGCCCTATCTTGCTCTATCACATACTGGTCTAATTTTTTCTTTATCTCTTGCGGCTTGGGTAGAAGCTCCTTCTGTTTATTTTTCTCTTCCTGCTCATATTCTTCTTGGATAATTTCATTGCAAAGAGAAACACATTCATCACAGATATAAACTGAGGGCCCGGCAATAAGCTTTTTGACCTCATCCTGACTTTTACCACAGAATGAACACACTAATTCACCTAATGTAGTATCTTTCCTGGTCATTTCACGCCACTCTCCTTATTTTTCCCCATATTTATCATTTCTCTTTTTGCAATTACTTTATCTACAATACCATACTCCAGTGCCTCT
>CAZBBQ010000178.1:0-4122 GCA_964489745.1 uncultured Desulfobacteraceae bacterium | reverse complement strand
GTCCAGATTAAATAGTTTTTGGGTGATGTCTAAGTAAAGATTTCGTGAATTTCTATTTTCCTTACTTTTTAAAAAGACTATAGGATCGTTTAAAACCTTTTTGGTAATCGATAAAGCCAAATTTTCCACGCTTTTCCTCTGCTCAGGCGTAAGATTTCCAAGACTGGAAAGGGTTTTTTGAAGCTCTATCTTGCGTATCTTTTTGCACTTTCCCTTAAGGGCTACAATAGTTGGAACCACATCCAGGGTCTTGAGCCATTCACTAAACTTAATGACCTCCTCATCAACCATCCGCTCTGCTTTCACTGCTTCATCTTTTCTTTTAGTCAAGTTGAAATCTATAATTCCTTTTAGGTCATCGATGGTATACACAAAGGCATTTTCTATTTCATTTATCTGAGGTTCAACATTTCTGGGAACGGCAATATCTATGAAAAAGAGCGGTCTATTCCTCCTGCCCTTCATCGCTTTTTTGACCTGGTCTGAAAAAATTATAGGTTCTGGCGAGGCAGTAGAGGTGATAACAATATCTATATGGAGAAGTTGATCACCTATCTCTTCAAAGGAAATCGTCTCTCCATGAAATTGATCTGCAACTTCTACGGCTCGATGAAAGGTCCTATTTGCTACCTTTATTTTTTCCACTCTATTATGTGCAAGATAGGTGGCAGCAAGCTCTGCCATCTCTCCAGCCCCAATGAGCAAAACCTTTTTCCCTTTGAGATCTCCAAATATCTTTTTCCCCAATTCCACAGCCGCAAAACTTATAGACACTGCAGATCCTGATATTTCTGTCTCAGTACGTATCTTTTTAGCCAGCGAGAAGGTCCTGTGCATTAACTTATTTAATATTACAGAGGATGATTTATGTTTGACTGCTATCCTATAGGCCTCTTTCACCTGCCCGAGTATCTGGGGCTCACCAATTATCAGAGAGTCCAAACTTGCCCCTACCCTGAATATATGGCGTATTGCCGATTGATCATTATAGATATAGAGCAGTGGTAACAACTTCTCTCTTGAAATATGACTATAGCGGCAAAGAAAATCTATAACCGATTCTGTGGCCCCTTTTTCATTATCTGTTGTGAAAAGTATCTCCACCCGGTTGCAGGTAGATAAAACGATAGACTCTTTGATATCCTTAATAGATTTGACAGCACCCATCACCTCATTGATCATATGCTCTTCAACGGCCACCAATTCTCTCAATTCAACTGGCGCAGTCTCATGATTCATCCCGATGTTGACTATTTTTATCATGGCAGTTAACTTCTCTCTAAACTCTCAAAACTATGATACCCTTCCATTAAGAAGTTGACTCCAACGAAGGTGAAGATCAGGATTAAAAAACATCCTATGGACATGAGGGCAGAACGTCTACCGCGCCATCCTGCTGCCATTCTTTGATGTAAAAGGGCTGCATAGCAGAGCCATGTTATCAAAGACCAGATCTCTTTTGGATCCCAGCGCCAGTAAGAGCCATGGGAACCCTGGGCCACAATCGAACCGGTAATCATACCTATAGTAAGAAGGAGGAAGCCATAGTTTATTGCATGATAATTTAATGAATCGAGGCTATTGAGGGAAGGAAGCCTGGTGTAGAAGGCCCCAAGCTTTTTTGATTTTATCTGACGTTCCTGGATCAGATACATAAGTGCGGCAATAAAGGCGATAGCAAAGATGCCGTCCCCCAAGAGAGAGGTGCCTACATGGAGGGAAAGCCAGAGGCCTTTAAAGATAGGCCTCACTGTGATTGTTGAGATGGGGATTGTCGAGGAGATAATCATCAAAAAAGTGGAGAAGGGAACGACAAATGAACCTAACACCATCAGCTTAAATTTTACCTGAAAAATGATATATGCGGCAATTATCGTCCAGGAGAGAAAAGAGAGGGATGTCTTAAAGGTTAATGCAGGTAGTGCACCGAGCTGATAATAGCTAAGGGTTAGGTAGATTGAATTAAGCGCAAATCCGAAAAGCAAAATCCTGTGCGACCAGTACCCGACTTTTTTATTTTTCTTTATGATAAAGAATAAAAAACCGGCTGAAGCTATGAGGTATACGATAAGAGTCGACTTAAAGAAAAGAATACCCATTTTATTATATCTCTTTAAAGACTTGCGTAAGGGTGTCCTCTATCGGAAAACTTTCTCCCAGGATAGATTGTAACGTGGCTCTCATGCCATCCCAATTTTTATGTGTGATCATTTCAAGAAGATTTGAGTCAACCAGTTGTTGAAAAATAATCTTATTTTTTGAAGAGGGTTGATCCTGGGAAAGGAGCTTTGCTCTGATTATGCCTAATAGCTTTGTAAACGAATCATATTCTGGCGGAAACGAACTCTCTAAGTTTTTCCTGATTTTTTTTGCCAACGCCGGACTTTTACCTGCGGTAGATATGGCTATTTGGAGGTTTCCTCTTTTCACGATTGAAGGCATAATAAAATTACAATCCTTTGGCTGATCAACAGCGTTAATCAGCAGGCCATGTTTTTTTGCCTGGGATGCAATTTTGCTGTTGACTTCAGCATCATCCGTGGCCGCGATAACCATAAAGGTATCATCCATGTAGGTGTCTAAGGATTCATCCGGTATATGGTGTATCTTTTTTATGGCAACCAGTTGTTGTAAATGAGGGGTAAGATGAGGGGAGCTTATGTATATTGTGCAGCCATAGATGAGAAGGCTTTTTATTTTGCGCTCAGCTACCTCACCACCGCCCACAACTACTACGTTTTGATGATTGAGATCGAGAAATATGGGATAATAGGGCATATATAGAATTTTTTTGTTACAATTAATCCGATTAATGGGGCCAAGCCCTTAAGGTCTTCTCATACATATCTATCTGCCATTTCGTTAATAAATCTTTCAATCTCATCTGCTCCTTTCGAAGACAGATCCGACACTAATCTGTTGATTTTATCATATGTGGATTGGTCACGATAGAGGTCATCTGTTGACGAATATGCACCACCTCGTCTGCCAATCCGATAAATAATTCGATCAGATTCAGACAAATTTTGATATTTTTTGATTACATGTAACATATTTTCTTTATCTTCTGGTAGTTTTCCTTTTATCTCTTCTAACAGATTCATTATGTGGTCACTGGTAATAGTGCTGGTGATGGTATTGTCTAATGTTTCGATAAAGAGCCTTATCTCCTCGACCACCTGGTCATCAGTACACATGGTAAATTCCCCGTTTATGAGCTTTTGGTAAAGGGGAGTATGCATAGGAACCCTCAGGCTTCTTAGTCGTATATAATGAGGGTTGATTTGGCTAAGAACTTTCGCTGTATCCGTGGCATGTTCTTTCCAGAGTGTTTGACCTCCGAGTCCTGGCATAATATACTCAGATAAGGACATGCCTGCCTCTACTACTTTTTTACCGGCATCTATATGTCGGTCTGCAGTAACACCCTTCTTTATGAATTTTAAAACTTGATCACACCCGCTCTCCAAACCAATATGCACCCTATCAAGACCTGCTTCTTTTATTTCTTTTATTTCGGCCAGCGATTTTCGACTCACGGTTCTTGATCGTGAGTAAGTTGTTACTCGTGTTAAATCGGGAAATTTTTCTCTCAGAAACCGTAAGATTTCAACAAAATCCCTGGTCTTTATAATAAAATTATCGGCATCTTGCAGAAAACATTCTCCAGTCCCGTAATAAAGCCACATAGCAACGCTCTGATAGCTGTAACTATGATTATTATTAAGAATAGCGCTTATAACCGAATTTGTTATCAGCCCCTTTTCCCCTGCCTTCCATGAAAGGGCAGTGATATCATCGGCAATATCTCTGGCAGTCTGAATATCCTTTTTGATTTCTTCCACTGTTCTTAAAGAAAACTTTTGTCCTTTATACACAGGGCAAAACATGCACTGATTCCAGGGGCAATTTCGAGTTACCCTTAGAAGAAGGCTTCGCGCTTCATTCGGCGGCCTGATAGGGCCTTGCTCAAAGGTTACGTGTGATTCAGATATCATTTTTCTCATTCACTCCACAAAGGTCAAACACTACTTTTTGCTTACAAGAGCTCATAGCCATAAAACAGGGTTATAGGCAATGCATATAGGGCATTAACGTATTAAAAAAGGAACGATATATCAA
>CAZBBQ010000177.1:0-4140 GCA_964489745.1 uncultured Desulfobacteraceae bacterium | reverse complement strand
GACCAGCCGTGGGCACCAATGAGATTAACAAAACGGCATCCTCCTAAACTCTCTTGTTTGAATTCTTTTCCCTTTCTGACAATCTTTATCAATTCTTGGCTATATCTGTCACCAACAGGCATAATCATTCGCCCATTATCTGCCAGCTGATCTATAAGAGGCTTTGCTAAATGTGGGGCACCAGCCGTTACTATGATAGCATCAAAAGGGGCATATTCCTTCCAGCCCAAGGTCCCATCAAAGGCTTTAAAAAGGATATTATCATATCCCAACTGAGCCAGCAGTTTTCTCGCGTTTCCCAATAATGATTTGATTCTCTCAATAGTATACACCCTGCTTGACAATTCAGCTAAAATTGCTGTCTGATAGCCAGAACCTGTTCCTATCTCTAAGGTTTTCTCGTCTCCCTTCAACTCTAATGCCTCTGTCATGAGCGCTACAATATAAGGCTGTGATATAGTCTGCTTCTCACCTATAGGAACCGGGTGGTCATTATATGCTTCTCCATACAGGGCATCTTCAATAAAAAGGTGTCTTGGGATTTTGCCCATAACCCGAAGAATTCTTTCATCTTTAATACCACGGGCGATTAACTGATTTTTTACCATCCTTTCCCTTGAAAGATTAAAATCATGAGACATACAGTGTTATCACTCCTCTGTTTCCTCGCATTTCCACACCATGCCGTTTAAATCAGCCCTCTGTCCACACCACAAGCAATTAGCCTCTCAAACTCCTTGATACATGCTTGGAAGGACCGTATCTCTTTAGAACGGAAAAATTTCCGGGATCCGCTGAGCCAGCATCATGTCTCCACTGGCCTCAAGTTGACCTCCCATGAATGCCTGCATGGCGTTCAGCTCCCTATTTATAATGGAAAGCCATGTTTCGCAGGACATTGTTAATGTTACAGTTGGCACCCCATGAGTACCTTCCTGAATTTGACAGGCGCCATCTTTGACCCCTACATTCCAGCTTCCTCCGCCTTCTCCGGTAATATCGAACTGGAAAACTACATTTAATCCCCGCGCAGCACCAGGGTTAAAAATCTTCGGCATCGTGGTAAAAACCTCTTTAACATTTGTTATGGTCATGCCCTCTCCTTTTTTACAAAAAAAATCCCTGTATTCTGCTCTTTATTCTTTTTGACTTATTCCCCAAGCCGATACCCTTGAGGAATAGGTTGTCCATCTACATACATATTATTATCTTCATCTATAGAAAAATGCCCCCTTGCTATCATTTCCACTGTTTGAGGGAAAATCCTCCAGTCACCTAACTCTTTAAGGCGCCTCTGATGTTCATCGACCACTTTTTTAAAGACTTCTCTGTCTTTCAGTAGATCTGATAATGGAAAAGGTAAGGTTACTGCAAGGGCATTTGAGACCATCAAGATGGGTCCAGTGTCTACCCCTGTATCTATCCAGATGGTTGAGGAACGGAGAGAGTTTTCTCCATTTGCTATTGCATCTCCCACTGCATAATCACCCACATACTTCCTTTTTCCATCGGATGTAAGTATAGAAAGATCAGCTGGATGCACATTGACACATCTATGTAACGTGAGATAACTCATGTATCCTGCCAGGGCTATTATATCTATATCAAAGGCCTTGATCAAACGAGAGGCTACAGAGTCAAACTCCCTCCTGGCTGATAAAGTTGCCGGGGTTACAGCAGACCTCTTTAATCCCCTTAAGGAATAGAATTTTCTTATATCGTAACTGAAATAGGGAATTCCATTATCAAGGGCAATTTTTTCCCCTGCAGAACTACCATCAGAACGGTCGCTAAAGATGAAGATAGTGTGAAATGGGGATCCAGCAGGCTCATTCCCTAGTTCCTTTTCTCTTTCAAGCAACCGCATTACATTGGTTCCAGAGCCTGACATAAAGGCAGCGATCCTCATGCCCCTACCCTTTGCCTGAGGATCAAAGATTGGTGTCAATGTCATGATAGTTATTTTCTTAAGAGTCGCTCTACAGGCTTTATTTTAAAGGGGCTTCCTTCCTCTAACGCCTTGAGAACGGTTCCCCCACCTGTAAAATAATAACATAGAGGGTTGTTCAGGCCCGTCATGTAGATACCAGGGCATGAATTTTTTAATTCCTCGATGGTATCGCCCCCTCCGTATAGTTTCAAGGCCTGGCTATTGCCATCTACCGCCTCATAAAGAGCCTGTGATCCCTCTCGAAAGTGAGGAATTAGACCCATTACTGCATTAACAAGAATGGTCTTGGCCGAGTGAATTACATCTCCGATAGTGCTGTCATGAAATGAGGCTGGATCAGCATCGAGGATGTGATTATAGCTCTCCCCTTTCTTGAAATTATTAACAGCTATGGTTTTTGTTTTTCCTTCTTTCTTTTCTCCAAGATTCTCAGATTCCACAAGCAGCGGGAGTTCTACTATTTTACCCTCTTGTTTATCTAATTGGACAAGTTCTTGAGCAAAGCCAATATTTTCTTTTGAAACATCTCCAATGTGTACGCCATATTTTGCACAAAGAAAGGTATTATACATAACTCCACCTAAAATCAAATGATCTACCCTTTTGTATAATTCTTTCACAGGACCAATTTTTGTATCGTATTTCGTCCCCGCAACTATCGCTAAAAAAGGTCGAGTGGGATGAAGAACCCTTTCAAGGTTTTTAATCTCCTCCTGGAGTAAATAACCCGCGTAAGAAGGAATATATTTTGTAACATCGAAGGTGGAAGTATGAGGACGCCATGACCCAAAGGCATCATTTATATAGACACCCGCGAGGCTTGCCAACTTCCTGGCAAGTCTGCTGCGTTCTGGTCCGTCTGTCTGTTCGCCCTGAAACCACCGTATATTCGGAAGATAGATAGCCCCAATCGCACCTTCTCTCAGGCGTAAAATAGACGCCCACATAGATCTATCAATATTGGTTATTCCATTTTCAGGGTGAATACTAAACTCCGGAACCTCGATCTTAATCCGCAATTTATTCTCTAAATACGCAACAATCGGACGTACTGATCTGTCAGGCATGCAGTTTATTTTTCCGGTTTTTTTATCCCTCGGCCTTCCAATGTGGGTCATTAAGATTGGCTTTCCGCCTCTTGAAACAACATTGAAGATGGTACCGAGGCTTGCGTCAATCCTTGTGGAGTCTTTTATTCTTCCTTTTTTGACTGTATTATGATCAACCCTGATGAGCACCACTTTATCTTTTATATCTGCTTCTTGTAAAAGCCTAAGACTTGAGTTTTTCTTTCCTTTCAACATCCTTTCTCCTTTTTTGTGTTGACCGATTCTAACTTAGCATTTCTTCTTGAAAACAATCAAGAATTGAATTATGCTTATATTATATGGGTATTCGATTAAGTTAGTTATTCTTTCTCCTATAATATATACAATAATTCCTTCACATATATTGTGCCCATGCTCACCTACTTTTGATCTGAATCCTATATCCATCTTTTTTCTGCGATAATAAAGAGATCTCTTGAAGTAGCAATATGAAGGCTTAAAAAAAATTATTGCACCTTGTTAGGGCTTTTGTATTGTAGGTAGGCAAGATAATTTTCACTTATTGAATAGAATAAGAAAAAAATAATATAAACATGAAAAAATATATATATCTGACAATTTTTGGCCTTATCGCGTTATTTGTCATCTATGGGTGTTCATTGTTTAAAAGCTATGGAAAAATCAGGGTACTATCCAGACATGAGGAGAAAGTCAGTCTTCAAGAGTTAGAAATAAATTACCAGGATTACACCATTTATTATGCTGGGCTATCTGTTGATACGGCAGCGGCTATCATGTTTGATCCGAAAAATGATGGCAAAACCCTTATAGGCAATAAATGGACCCAGATAGAAGATAAGGAAACATTGTTAGAGCTTATCGGTTGGATTCAAACCTATATTGAGTTTGATCCACGACTCTGGAAGATAGTGGGACCCGATGAACAATTCTACGGATATCTGTTTTGTGCCTGCAACCATGCAGTCATCAAATCGGTTGATGACACAACGATGTATGTATATGATTTGGAGTCACCGCTTTATACCGAGGATGGGCCAAGTCTCTGGGAGGAAAAAATATTTGATCCAGCTCGGTAACGGCTGCCAAAACGAGCTACAACTAAATCCTGATTCGGCCTCA
>CAZBBQ010000176.1:2476-4144 GCA_964489745.1 uncultured Desulfobacteraceae bacterium | reverse complement strand
CGAAGCGTAATTTTTAATTCCTTTGGGATATCTTTCTCTTTTGGGACATAAATATTCCCAACAATCCCCTGGCCTTCGTCAATCACATACCTGTGATATCTTTTTGAGTCTTGATCGTAGCTGGCTGTTAGCTCCGTCTTCTCTGTTGTCATCAATTACCTCCTCACAAAGTAAAATATATGATTTGAAAAGAAACATAACAGATTTTTTTCAAAATACAATAATTTTTTCTCTATGCCAAACTTTGGGGCTTTGCCCCAACTGGAGTACCTGCCCGCCATCGTCCCGATCTTCGGGACTCAGGCGAGGCGAGTGGGTTTAATTAATAAGACTGGATAGGAGATATTTGGAGAAACGAGAATATATTGACATATAATAGTATTTTAGTTATTTTGTAGCTATAAAGTAGCCATATTTACGGGCAAAAATGTAATAAATGTGTTAAATTTTTTCAATACCGGACACGTGATAGATAATAAAAAGGAGATAAAGCTGATGGATGAAAAAAATAGTGATATCTTGCAAAAGGTCGAGACCTATTATCAAAACTATGGGCTCAGGGCACGAGAACTAAAAGATCAGGGTCAGAAAATAATAGCCTATCTTTGCTCGCTTGTTCCAGTGGAGATTATTACAGCAGCAGGATGTGTACCTTTCAGGATACGGGGTGATGTGCATGAACCGATCACCAAGGGAGATACCAATTTAGAAACCATCGCATGCCCTTTTATACGGAGTTGCTTTGATGTGTCATTAAAGGGGCGATATGAATTTTCTGACGGTCTCATTATTCCCCATGCCTGCGACAGCTTGGCCAGAACGTATAGCACCTGGCGGTATTCGTTAGGCCTGCCCTACTCCCATTTTATTAATGTCCCTCACACAATCACCGCATCATCAATGGAATTTTTTATCGCGGAGCTTAATACATTTAGAAAAAGTCTGGGACGATTTGTCGGCAAAGAGATTTCAGACGATGACCTTGCTCAAACAATTGATTTGTACAATAAAAACAGGGACAAGGCAAAGGCCCTGTATGAATTGAGAAAGCCGGATCCACCGTTAGTTTCAGGCGCAGAATTAGCAACAATATTAACCGTAGGGATGAGTCTGCCTGTTACTGAATCGAATGAATTATTTGATGAGGTGTTCAAAAAACTCACGCAAAGAAACAAAGCGCCGTATGCAAAGGCACCTCGAATACTGATTGACGGTGCGTGCGTGGACAATATTGACTTTATCAAGCTCATTGAGGATAGTGGCGCCAATGTGGTTGCTGACAGTCTTTGTATCGGCACCAGGGATTACTGGCCGCATACAGAGGTCGAAGGTGATCCTATGAAGGCACTTGCTCATCGGTATCTGGACAAAATCAATTGCCCTCGAACCTACAGGGAAAAGGTTGGTGAAACCTATCAGGAAGATCTTGAATCACGATTTGGTGATATTGGCTCCTTAAGCAAGGAATTTACTGTTGATGGTGTAATCCTCTATATTTATAAATATTGTGATCCATTTGGTTTTGAGGTGCCTGCAAGAAAAGCCTACCTTGATTCTCTAAAAATACCGGTTCTTTATCTCGAGGATGAATACTCAGCAGGCACCATTGGTAGACTACGCACACGAATACAGGCATTTCTTGAGATAATAGGATTATAGAGTTTATTG
>CAZBBQ010000176.1:0-2376 GCA_964489745.1 uncultured Desulfobacteraceae bacterium | reverse complement strand
GTTTATTGAGTTTGTTGGGTTTGTAGTGGACAATGGACGACAAGCTACGCATGACAAACAATAGTAAGGAGGGATATACAAATGGCTGAAGAGGAAAAAAAAGAGGTACGAAAGAAACGAAGAACAGCAACCCAGGCTGCTGCATCTATTGGCCCAATGGTAAAAGCAGCGATCGGTGGTACTATACGTGCAAAACAAGAAGGCAAGAAGCTTGCCTATTCATTTATTGTGTGTTCATACGATGAAATCCTATGGGCCATGGATATCGTGCCGGTCTGGACCGAGAACTATGCCGGTATATGCGGGGCCAAAAGGGATGCGGAACGATTTTTAGAGCGAGCAGAATCTTTGGGATTTTCACGCTCTCTCTGTACCTATGCCCTGTGTGGGCTTGGCTTTGATCAATGGCGGGAAGAACTTGGTCAGATGCCTCCAGATGCGCCATGGGGAGGACAGGCACGGCCCGATATGATGCTCTCAAGTGGCCAAATCCTGTGTGACCCGAGAAACAAGTGGTATCAGGCAGCGCAGCAATTCATGCCCGATGTTCCTATTTATAATATTGCCCTGCCATATCCTCTGTATGAGGATGATATCGAGGTTGCTGATGTCCAAGATTATTATATAAAACATATCACAGAGGAACTTCGCGGACTGGTTACATTCCTTGAGAAACAAACAGGAAAGAAAATGGATTATGACCGGTTGAGTGAGTTCGTTGATTTAGGCGAGCGAACCTGGAACCTTATCTGGGAAACCTACGAACTGCGGAGGGCTGTGCCTACACCGATGGGCACAGGAGACGCCATGAATACCATGGTGCCAATGGTCTTTATGATGGGTACCCAGCAATGTTATGATTTTTATTTGGGGCTCAATAAGGAGCTTAAGGATAAGATTGCCAGGAAAGAGGGCGTTGTTGAGAATGAAAAATACCGCCTCCTGTGGGGTGGTGGATTGCCATCATGGTTTGCCCTGACCGACTTTAATTATTTTAACAGCAAAGGTGCGGTATTTCCAGTTGAGACAACCTATCGGATGATCGAACCCATTTACAGGCTCAACATACCTGACACCAATGACCCTATTGAGCGACTCGCCTGGAGATGGTTTGGATACTGGACCTACTGGTATGACAAGGCAAAAAAACGGCCTGGATCAGAGCCGGATGTGGAACGTTTAATACAATATATCGAAGACTATCAGATTGATGGTGTTGTCATGCATGAGGCCTTTTCATGTCGAACGTGGCACCTTGGACTGATCTGGCAGTTGAATCAATTGAGAAAGATATACAAGCCGATACCTGTATTAATATTAGGAAAAGACGGGGAGAAAAAAACGGGAAAAAGGGAACTTCCATCGTTAATCCTGGAAAGTGATATAATAGATATAAGCTCGTATTCCGAGGTTGATACAAGAAACAGGATTGACGCATTTATTGAAACCCTGGAGCAAGCAAAGAAAAATAAGGCGTAATAAGAGTACACTACCATTGTGTACCACGGTAACAGACATGACACAGTACTTTGTTGGCATTGATATAGGCTCTACTATGACAAAGGTGGTGATCATGAACAAAGGGATCATCTCCTCTATTATAGGGCCTACCGGTCCGGAACAGAGAAGATTGGCCAATAAGGTAATGGAGCAGGCATTGAACGAGGTTGATCTCCCCTTTGAGGCAATCACCTATGTAGTGGCAACGGGATATGGAAGAATTAATGTTCCATTTGCTGACAAACAAATAACGGAAATTAGTTGTCATGCCAAAGGAGTGGCACACTATTTTCCTGAGGCCAAAACAATTATTGAGGTAGGAGGTCAGGATTGTAAAGGAATAACAATCAACAATGGCAAACCCGTAGATTTTGTTATGAATGATAAGTGTGCTGCCGGTACCGGGAGATTCTTGGAGATTATTGCTGATGCATTAGGGATTAAAATAGAAGAAATGGGTAAAATAGGTTTGGAAGGCAACAATCCTGCGAAAATAAGTAATATCTGCACTGTATTTGCCGAGCAGGAGGTGGTAGCCAGGTTGTCAGAAGGGGTGTCTCTCCACAATTTAGTTGCCGGCATTCATGAATCACTGGCGAACCGAGTCTCAAGGATGGTAAATAGACTCCATGTGGCTGAGGAAGTGATTGTTACCGGCGGAGGAGCAAAAAATGTGGGCCTGGTAAAGGCGCTTTCTGATAAATTGGGGTATGTCGTAGCCGTCCCACCTGAACCTCTGCTGACCGGTGCTGTTGGTGCCGCCTTACTCGGAAAAGATATAGCTGACAAGGCCTTACACGATGGCGTATCCTTAGAAACAAAAGAGCGATCTCTCAAGGAGATCAAAATCTTTTAGGGAAGATCAAATTTTTTCCT
>CAZBBQ010000175.1:1441-4145 GCA_964489745.1 uncultured Desulfobacteraceae bacterium | reverse complement strand
GCTTAAGGGCTACTTTGGAAACGTGGCGTAATCAAGATCTCCAAATCCGTACTAAATGCTTTGCTGATTATGGTTATAATACAAAATCGGTTTTCCTTATGAAAAAACAATATGTTCTTTGTCGATTTTAAGGAGCTTAAGAAACTCCAGGCATCATCAGGCATTTTTTTGATAAAGTAGCTTATAAGAGAATCTGGTTCCACCCTCCCTGAAAAAGTAAGAATTCCGGTCGAAAATTCGTTTGTTCGAAAAACAAAGGATTTTTCCTTTTGGAGCTTAAGCTCTTTTGGAACCGGCACATCCTTAAAATCATAATAAAGGGAGATTGATGCTTCTTCAGTTTCTTTTGACTGCTGGGATTCTTCAAGAGGGGTTACTTTTTCGGATAAGGTTTGTGTAGCGCATCCAGAGATAAAGACAAAAATAAGCACATGTAAGACAACTCCAAGCAAAACTCTAATCCTCTTCACTTTTTTCATCCTCCTACCTCCTACTTTTTTATATTCTATACCATAGAGCCTATTAGAAATCTATTCGATTTTACACCTTCACAATTGTCCTCCTATAATAAACATAAAAAATAATTTCTTCTTGACTAAGGATATCCTCATGCCTATACTTCCACCGACCTAAAGGCAAAGGTCAGCATTTAAGACATTCACATTGTTTAGCATAATCATGTAAGAATAGTTAACAAGGTAGGGGTTGTTTCCATAGAGAACTGTTAATTCATCTTTGAGGCACATAGATGAGACATAAAAGTGCGATTCTATTTTTATTTTTAATAGTTTTTTTTGCTTTTTCCTTTCCAGTGCTTGCAGCAGAAAATACTCATCAAGGGGCTCACGAGCACATCAACTTAGGCGAGATTCTCTCCCTTTATAGCACCATTCCATTTATTGGGATTTTGCTTTCAATTGCCTTATTCCCTCTTTTTGCCCCGGAATTCTGGCACCATCACTTTGGAAAGGTTTCGGCCTTTTGGGCTATTGTTATTGCCGCTCCCCTTTTAATTATCTATAAGGGAGCAGCCCTTCACAGTTTTCTTCATATTATGATAGCAGATTATGTCCCCTTTATTATACTCCTTTGGGGTCTTTTTACTATCTCTGGTGGTATATTGCTTAAAGGGAGTTTGAGGGGAACACCTGTGGTAAATACCATTATGATTATTATAGGAACTATTCTAGCATCCTGGATGGGAACAACCGGAGCGGCCATGCTCCTTATACGGCCATTTTTACGGGCCAATAATTATCGAAAAAACAGGGCCTTCATGGTGGTTTTTTTCATATTTCTTGTGGCCAATATTGGTGGATCACTGACACCAGTGGGTGATCCACCGCTTTTCTTGGGATTCCTGCATGGTGTTCCCTTTTTCTGGACATTTGCCCTCTTGCCTCATATGGTATTTACTGCTTTGATCTTGTTGGCTATCTATTTTGCCCTAGATACCTATTATTACAAAAAAGAAGGGTTCAATAAAAGCCAAATAGATGAGGAAGAAAAAGAGCCAATAAGGTTAGTTGGTAGCTATAATTTTATATTTTTAGCCGGAGTTGTCGGCTCCGTTATAATTAGTGGATTGGTAGAATGGGGAGAGGTAAATACTTTCGGTATACATAGAAGCATTCAAGAATGGGCAAGGGATAGTTTTATTATCCTCATGGGCATACTTTCTTTGATATTTACCTCTACTAAGACACGTGAAGATAATGAATTTACATGGTTCCCCATTCAAGAGGTAGCCTATCTATTCGCCGGGATATTTATAACAATGACTCCATGCCTTCTTCTTCTTCTGGCAGGAAGCAAAGGAGCGCTTGGCTTTATTGTTGACGCTGTAAAAGAACCCTATCATTATTTCTGGGTCACAGGGATACTGTCAAGTTTTCTGGATAATGCTCCCACCTATTTAACCTTTTTTAGCACTGCGATGGGCAAATTTTATACAGGCATCCCTGAGTCAATAGCAGTTTCTAAGTTAATCGCTGAAAATCCTATATTTCTGATGGCTATTTCTGCAGGTGCTGTTTTCTTCGGGGCTAATACCTATATTGGAAATGCACCTAATTTTATGGTGAGATCCATTGCAGAAGAGGCTGGTACTCCTATGCCGAGTTTCTTTGGATATATGTTAAAGTATTCTATTGTTTTTTTAGTTCCTGTCTTTATTCTTGTGACCTTCATTTTCTTTTAACATTATACCTTGGAAACGGGCTTTTTTACTTTTTTGAGGACCTTAATATCGGAAATCCGAGTCGAGGGATATTGACCATTTTTATCTTTCTCAAGATATTTAACCATATCCCAGATAGTATTAAGGGCTATTGAGACACCTACAAGGGCCTCCATCTCTACTCCTGTCATGGCTTCAGCCTTAACCTGACATTTGGCCTCAATAAAATCATCTCCGGAAGAGAAATTCAGTTCAACGGTATTTAATGGGATGTGATGGCAATGGGGAATCAAGAGGTATGTCTCTTTGGCCGCTCTCATGGCCGCTATCTCAGCAACCACAAGAGGGTCTCCTTTTTTAACCTGATTTTCCCTTATCTTCTTTATTGTTTCAGGTAAGAGAATGACTCTCCCTGAAGCAACCGCCTCTCTTAAAAGAACCTTCTTTCCGGTAATATCAATCATGCCCATAGTAAACCTATCTCCTCTCTGCTCCACAATTGGAATAGCTGCCCGCCATCGCTCT
>CAZBBQ010000175.1:0-1341 GCA_964489745.1 uncultured Desulfobacteraceae bacterium | reverse complement strand
GAGGCGGGCGGGTTGGAATAATGGAATGCATCAAGATACTGTAATGTTAAGGAGTTGGAGAAATCAAGAGATATTCAACTTTCATCATCTTGCGTTTTGATGGGAGGAACCTTGATATATTTTATTCCCTCATCCCTGAGAGTTTCCTCTTCCCCTTCTGTGGCTGAGCCCCGTATATTCCTCTTTTCTGCTACGCCATAATGCATTTTCAGGGCCTCCTTCGTAAAATCAGTTCCAACATCGTCAAAATTATTTTTTATATACTCCATTACACCATTGGCAAGCTTTTGATAATCAGGCTTAATCTCTGGCGGTTTTTTTTCTTCTCCTTGGCTACTCTTGATGGCTACCGGAGAGAGCAGCCTGTTTATGCTTGTGCTTTTACAAAAGGGGCATGTGATCATCCCCTTGGAATTTTGCTCGTTAAATGATTCGAGATCCTTGAACCAGCCTTCAAAGCTGTGTCCATTTGAGCAATTTAGGTCAAATACAATCATTTTATCACCAATATAAAATTTCTCCGCTTAATCATATAACATTATTGTCAGCTAACATCTCTGTCTTCTTATTCAGCATAGAGTACAGCTAATATCTTTGTCCTTTTGCTACCATGGCATTTTACCAGATGCGAAACAGTTGAATCGTAGTAAATAGCATCACCTGGTTCGAGAAGATGAGTCTCCTCTCCCAGGTAAACCTCCATTGTGCCTTCCAGAACAAATATAAATTCCTGACCATCATGAGAAGAACGTTCTTCAACATCAGATGGCTCTAGTGTTACGAGGAAAGGTTCCATATGCCGGTCTTTTTTATGAGGAGCCAGAGATATAAATTCATATCCATATGTCTGGCTTTTTTTAGAGTCAAATCTGGATATAAGCTTCCGGTCATTTTTTCGTACAATTGTGTAAGGGAGGTCTTCAGCACCGGATATAAAATAGCCCATTTTCATTTCAAGCGCCTTTGCCAGTTTGATAATGGAACCCAAGGGTGGAGATATGTTCCCTTTTTCTATATCCATCAATAATTCAAGTGGTAATCCTGTTCTCTGGGAAATATCTTTCAAGGTCAAACCCTTTTTTTGTCTAATCTCTTTGACAGTTTCACCAACCTTTAAAGTAATCTCACCTTCAGGAGAAACTTTACCAATACTACCCGCAAGGTATTTTTCTTCATTTTTTGCAGAAAAGTGACTGAGGTCATCTAAAAAGTCTTCATATTTATCAGGTTCAGGACCTCTTTTTTTCTCATCCATAATCCTCTCCTTTAATTGTATAAAAAGGCTTTTATTTTAATATCAACATAACACCCTTGTGCTTTGCTGTCAATGGGAGGATTTTT
>CAZBBQ010000174.1:0-4191 GCA_964489745.1 uncultured Desulfobacteraceae bacterium | reverse complement strand
TTGAAGCTCTATCGTAGGCATATTATCGCCATTTGCCAGTTAGCCGATGCTCCATAAAGATAAAGAATTTTTCAAAAGACAGACACATTACCGATAAAACGATCAAGCACACGATGATGATATCTACCCTGATAAGGCTCTCTGCCCTCATAAGCAACGCCCCAATGCCAGTGGGGATGGCCACCATCTCAGCGGCTATAATCACCCTCCAGGCCATACCTGCCTCCAACCTCAATCCGGTAAATATATTAGGGAGAGCGAGAGGGAGAAGTACTGTTTTTAATATTTCCATCCTGGATGCCCCGAGGATCTCTGCCGCCTTGATAAAGCCCTTGGGCACGGCTCTGATGCCGGTTATCGTGTTATAGAGCACGGGGAAGAAGGAACATATAAATATTATGGTGATGGGCAGCAATTCCCCTATGCCAAACCAGAGCATCAAAATGGGCAGCCAGCCCAAGGCGGGGATGGGGTACAAGAGGCTGAATATGGGGTGAAGTGCCTTGTTTGTGGTTTCATTCCATCCCATGAAGATCCCTAATGTTACACCGGCAAGAGATCCCGTGAAAAAACCGATCAAGACTCGAATTAGGCTACTCAAAAAATTATCAACCAGGACGCCATTGGCAATCAGGTGGCCGAATTCCTCCATGACCCCAGAGAAAGGAGGGAAGAAAAATTGCCCGGGGACGAAGTTTAAGCGGGCGATAATTTCCCACAGGGCCAGGAATATGGCTACCGGCAGTATCTCCCATCGTCGCGTGGTTTTTGTGACCTGGTTCATCTTAGGAACCTCAAGTCCAAAATATCTTCTGCCTTGAAGGCCTTCTTGATATAGCCTAAGTGTTGTATGTAATCTATTATTTCTTTAACCTTGCCTGGGTTGATAGACGTAATGTATTCCAATCTGCCCATAGACCGCAGCAAAACCTCGGGAGTAATCTCTATCTTTGCGGCAACTTTGGCAACTTTGGCAGGAAGAATTTTCTCTCCAGTGACTGACAATTGTCTGGCCGTAATATTTGCAGCCTCACCCGGGTGCTGGTTAATCCAATCGGTTGCCTTTTGGGTTACCTTTACTAATCTTCTCACTATTTCTGGATCATTCTTTAAGAGCTCTTCCTTAACCACCAGAACGCTTCCTTGCATTTGAGGCCAGATATCTCTGCTGGTCAAGAAGATCTTAAAACCAAACTCCTCAGTCATTGTAGCCCACTGTTCAGGAAGGAAAGCAGCATCTAATTGCCCAGTTTTGAGAGAAAGAACTTGTTTTGATGGATTCATTCGCTGGACTTTGACTAATATCTTACCCTTGTCAAGCCCATATTTATCTATGGCTTTATGAAGAATGACATCCACCGCGCCACCCTCTCTTACACATCCAACACGAATGCCAGGGTTTTCCAGGTCGTTAATGGTCTTTATTTTTTCAGGATTAACAACTAAGCCATAGCCATACCTATGTGTCCCTGCAACAATCTTTATTGGAACACTGGCATTGGCATAGGCGTTTATGGCTGGCACAAGGCAGATATAGGCTGCCTGGATGTCTCCCCGGGCCAATGCCGCGGCGAGAGCCATACCGGTTACGTAGCTTTCATAGGCTGATAAGGTGAGTCCTTCCTTTGCAAACCAGCCTTTGTCCCGGGCAACATAAGCACAGGCAGCGTGGTCCATAAACTCCACCGCCATGCCGATCTCTTTCATTTGTGTGTACCGAGCCTTTTCTCTGCCCTCAGAGCTTAAGGGTATACCAAAGGGAAGTGCCACGAATAAAAACACTAAAACTCTCTTCAATATTTTCATGCTCACTAATTTTCTCTCTATGCTTATACCTTCCAGGTCTTGACTGTATGTTCCCGTGCTCTTCTGACTTTAATAATCTCGGCCATAATGCTCACAGCTATCTCTTCAGGGGTTTCTGCGTTGATATTTAAGCCAATAGGTGCATGAATTTTTTCTAGTCGTTTTTTGGCGACACCTTTGGTTTGCAGATGTGAAAACACCGTCTGATTCTTTTTCCTGCTACCGATCATGCCAATATAGACAGCATCCGTTTTCACTGCCCATTCGAGGGCCATTTCGTCCTGGAGATGACCCCTTGTGACAATTGCGATGTACGAGGAGTTATTTATGGTGAGCCCGGGAAAGGTCAGCAGAAGATCTTGAGCAATAACCTCATCTGCTTCAGGAAACCGCTCTGGATTGGCAAACTCCGGCCGATCATCGACGACCACAACCTTGAATTCCACCATCTTGGCCAATTTGGCTAGGAAAAGGGAGATATGTCCTCCTCCAAAGATATAGAGGCACGGCTCAGGAGCGATAGGTTCCACAAAGACCTCCATATTTCCTCCACAGATCATGCCTTCCTCTGCCACCTCTTTGCCGGTAAGATCAAACCGCAAGACTGTGGATCTGTTTTCCCTCATGACTTTCATGGCTTCCTTGCACACCTGTTCCTCCAGACTTCCTCCACCAATTGAGCCGAGAACCGTACCGTCGTTTCTTATCAACATCTTCGATCCTATTTCCCTCGGGGTAGAGCCTTTGGCATTTATCACGGTAGCAACTGCAGAAATCTTTCCTTCAGATCGAATGCTCACAATCTCCTGGAATATGTCTTTCATATCAATACCTCCAAGCGGGAGCTATTCCCGAGAAATGACCTCTGCAACTGGCGGATGTACCTGCGCCTGACCTAAGACAACTCGATCAATCCGGGGATGTTTTGCTCCAAGGATTTTGGAACCCATGTCCCTGGCCATTGATCGGTCAGCATTCAAATCCATCTTGTTAATAAAAGGGATTATCCTTGCATCGGCCGGGCTCCCTCTGGTCATACCAGAAGGGTGAAGCATGAGATTAACAATGGCGTCTGCTGAGACCGTTCCTCCCAAAGGAATCCCGGTCAATCTGGATGCGATTTCAGATCGAAACACATTTTTTTCTAACAGCTCGCAACCTAACGCATCAATTCCAACCATGGGTATTACCAGAGTAGTGCATGGGGGAAATACCGGTTCATATTCAGGATTCGGTGCTTTCAAGGGCCTCTTGGATGCCCCATCTGCCTCAATAATGATATAGTTCACCGGGCTCAATGTAATTAATCTTGATACCAGTAACGCGTTGATCCCTTGTAATTTACCAGAGCCGGCTAACATCTTGGAGGCGATTGTGATATGGCCCAATGCACCTGCCTTTTTTAGAATGAAATCTACTACCTCCTCTTCATCTTGTGAGATAAGCAGATAGGGGGTATCAGATGAGGAAGGAGGAAACATTTTCGTGGTTGTGGTGGTAATGACAACCTTTTCATACATAGTTAACTCTCGAGAAAGGGCAAACATGAGGGTGGTTTTCCCTCCGGCGCCCACTATGCTAATCACATCCTTTGGGTGAATGTCGAGAGCCTCTTTCAAACTATTTATGATTTTAATAGACGTCAAATTTTTCCCTTGATATTCACAAGTTTCACCGATTGAGATGAGATAGTATTCCTTCCAATACCCCACCTCCTATTGCGCTCGCCTTATCGGAGATAGTATAACAGTATTCCTTGATTCCCCTCGGATCTACATCTCCTGTTTTCATCCCTTTCCAGACATCGGTCCCATCTCTTAACATACCGCGTATAACACCTTTAATTTTTGCCTTAACAGGCATACCATCAACCGTAGCCACAACCTCCCCGGCCTCAATATAATCTCCAATTTTTTTTAGAGCTTTCAAACGGCCCTCCCTGGGTGCTCGAAATACCCTTTCGGCTCCGTAGCCGGCGATCACGCCGGGGATGCCGGTATTTTTTTCAGCCTCTCCTTCAGATATAACCCTACCCAGATTATGACCGCGATTGGTCTCAATAACCAGATGTACATCTCTGCCCGCATAAAAACCGGGCCCCAAACCGATAACCAGGGGGGCATCGGTTATCTTTGTCCCGAGATTTTTTTTGGCCAATATTGCATCCACAACAACGTCAGGGCTTAAAAAGTTTAACACCCTGGCTTGGGAATCAACAATGATGGATATCTGGCCACGATCCCATACCCCCTGAATCAGTTCATGAGATTCAATCAACCTGGCTATTACTCCTTCCATAGTCTTTTTCTCATCATAGACTGCCTCACAAAAGGAGACCTCTCTTCTCACTGCTTGGGGTTTGGATATTTCGGTCATACAAACTCT
>CAZBBQ010000173.1:2974-4198 GCA_964489745.1 uncultured Desulfobacteraceae bacterium | reverse complement strand
ATTTTCATATAGTGCTCACAATTTTGTGAGGTTATCGGATGGTGCGACATAAGACCAAAAAGACAATTGATGAGATAAACAGGAAGATAAAAGAAGGCAAAGTGGTAGTAGTTACCGCCGAAGAGATGATAGGTATTGTAAAGGAAAGTGGCCCAGAAAAAGCCGCAAAAGATATTGATGTCGTTACAACTGGAACCTTTTCCCCAATGTGCTCATCAGGAGCATTTATTAATTTTGGCCATAGTAAACCACCTATCAAGGCTTCTCAGGTCACCCTTAATGATGTTCCTGCATATGGGGGCCTTGCCGCCGTAGATATATATATAGGCGCTACCGAACCATCAACAGATGATCCATTAAATAAGGTACACCCGGGTCAATTCAAGTATGGTGGTGGGCATGTCATACATGACCTCGTCTCTGGAAAAAAAGTTCGGCTCTTTGCCAAGGCATATACAACAGATTGTTACCCGAAACGAGAAATAAAAAAACAAATAAAACTTTCAGATTTACCGTATGCTGTCTTGCTTAATCCCAGAAATGCCTCCCAAAACTACAATTGTGCCATAAACCTCCAAGATAAAATGATCTATACATATATGGGTGTCTTAAGACCCAAGGCTGGCAACGCGAACTACGCAACAGCAGGCCAGCTCAGCCCACTCTTTAATGATCCGTACTGCTTGACAATTGGTCTGGGAACCAGGATTTTCCTTGGGGGCGCTCAAGGATACATAACCTGGGCTGGCACGCAGCACACTCTATCAGTCCCAAGAGGAAAAAATGGAGTCCCGTTAGAACCAGGCGCAACACTGATGGTGATGGGTGATTTAAAAGAGATGAATCCACGCTGGCTCGTAGGAGTAAGCATACTTGGTTATGGATGTTCCTTGGCTGTAGGGATAGGCGTCCCAATCCCCATTCTCAATGAGGATATAGCAAGGTATGCCGGTGTCTCTGATGAAGATATTTTCACGCGGATCATTGATTATGGAAAAGACTATCCAAAAGGAAATGCCAAAAGCCTGGGGATGGTAAGTTATGCAGAATTAAAAAGTGGAACAATGACACTGAATGGCCAGACGATCCAGACTGTGCCAGTTTCCTCTTATGTGAGGGCTCAAGAGATTGCAGGAATCCTCAAAGAATGGATTCAAAAAGGGAAATTCTTTCTTGGTCAACCTCAGCATCTTCTCAAGGATATGTAAATATATGTAACCGTTC
>CAZBBQ010000173.1:0-2874 GCA_964489745.1 uncultured Desulfobacteraceae bacterium | reverse complement strand
AAGAAATTAAAAAATCTTTTCAATTCTATGGGTTCTGTTTTAATATCCCTTTCAGGAGGTGTTGACAGCGCCCTTCTCCTTCAAATAGCCTCCGAAACTCTTAAAGAAAAGGTAAAGGCTGTCACTTTTACCTCCCCAATCTTTTCAAGGAATGATCTTATGAGGGCAGAAAATCTCGCCAAGAGATTAAACATAGATCATATAAAAATCAAATTTGATATACTTGCTCATAAGGATTTTTGTAAAAATGATAAAATGAGGTGTCAGGTCTGCAAAACGAAAATGATTGAAGCGTTACAAAAAGAGGCTAAAAAACAAGGTATGAGCTGTATAGCTGATGGTAGTAATATTGACGACATAAAAGATTACCGACCAGGTCTGGATATAGCACAAAAATTAGGGATACAATCACCCTTACTTGAGGCCGGTTTAGGGAAAGAACAGATAAGACAAGAGGCACGAGAAAGAAAAATAGAAATATGGAATACGCCATCTTCTGCCTGTCTGGCATCACGGATAGCCTATGGCACCTATATAAATGGAGACAACCTCTCTATTATAGAGAAGGGGGAAGAATTTTTACATCAGCTTGGTTTTAGAGAAGTAAGAATACGGTATCATCCGCCTATTGCCAGGATCGAGGTCTCAACACAAGAGATCGTACGGTTGGCAGAATTACCTACCAGAGATAAGGTGGTGGAAAAGCTTAAAGAACTTGGTGTTACATATATTACCCTCGATCTTTCTGGTTTTAGGAGTGGAAGCATGAATGATCTGCTTTCTTGAACCTTATCTTTGCCTGGACAATTAAATATTGACAGAAAAAATATTATCTGTTAGTTTTTTTGCTTATATGGGGCTGTAGCTCAGCTGGGAGAGCACATGACTGGCAGTCATGAGGTCAGGGGTTCGAGCCCCCTCAGCTCCACCACTTAAAATCTCCTCTTTAAGAATTTACATCACTTTCCCCCCTTTTTATTTTTCAGATATATTCTTCTCCTTTTATCCTTTCCACATAATGTTGTGCAGAGAACGCAGCCGTAGCACCATCTCCGCAGGCAGTGACAACCTGTTTAAGATTTTTCTTGCAGCAGTCACCACAGGCAAATATGCCCTCTCTCGATGTATTCATCTCCCTATCTACTATGATGTAGTCATCATCACTTTTCTTAAGAATATTACCAAGAAAGCCCAGGTTAGGCAGATACCCAATAAACACAAATACTCCACTTACTTGTAGATTTTTTAGCTCTCCTGTCTTGAGATTTCTCAGATTTACTCCTTCTACCAGTGTTTGACCAGATATCTCATCCACGACAGAATCAAAGATTACCTCTATCCTGGTATTGCTAAATACCTTTTCCTGGAGTATCTTTGTTCCCCGAAATCTATCTCTCCTATGGACAATATAAACCTTCTGTGCAAATCTGGTTAGAAACAGGGCATCTTCCAAGGCCACATCTCCACCACCCACTACTGCCACAGTAAGGTCCCGAAAAAAGGCCCCATCACAGGTGGCACAATAGGACACACCTTTACCAGTAAACTCGAGCTCGCCCGAGACTCCCAGTTTCCTCTGCTCCTCGCCTGCGGCAACAATTATGGACAGACATTGATACGGTACAGGATCGTTATCTACAAAAATCTTCTTGATATTGCTGTCTTCACTAAATTCGATTCGGTTGATCTCTCCATTTGCTATCCTTGTGCCAAAAGATCTGGCCTGTTCTTCCATATTATGAACGAGCTCTGCACCTGAAATTCCGTTGATGAAGCCAGGATAGTTCTCTATCTTATCCGTCAGAGAAGCTTGCCCACCAATACCTAATTTTTCAATCAATATCGTGGACAGCCTTGCCCTTGTTGCATATATAGCTGCTGTTAAGCCAGCAGGTCCACCACCTATAATAATAACGTCATAAACATCCGCCTTATTTATTGAATCTTTATCCATAAATTATGTCCTTTCTTTGAAAATGTCTAAATCCTGCCCGCCCCGATTGTATCGGGACAGGTGAGCCTGTCTTTCATCCCTGCCCCGATTATATCGACAAGTGGTTGGCAGGACGATCTGGGTCAGGATTATGAGGTAACAGTGCCCAAAATTAAAAAACTAATCATGTTACCGTTTAATGCAAGTTAAATTGGATGGATCTATTAATTTTAGGCACTTTAGGCATTTTAGATCACTTATAACTTTTTAGATCTTACTGTTACCAGACCATTTTCTTTGGCTGCTACTAAGACAAAATCAAAGATGTCCTTTTGCAAACAAAAAAGGGGATCTTCCTTTGGAAGATACGGTTTATCTCCCCTTATAAATTTTTGAGCAGCCTCATTAAATATAATATGCTCTAAGGTCTTTATATTATCGTAATGACTTCCTTTCAGAAGATGTTCTAAGTAGTCAGCACACCCTTCATCCTCTGGTGACTTAGTGATACCCCTTCTTCCCATGGCTACCACTGTTACAATCTCAGGAAGGGGATTTTGAGCAAGTATATACCTGGATATAGCTTTCGCCATAACGTAACTGCCAAGGATAACCATCCCGGCTTGAGCAAGTGCGCTTATCACACCAGTAACTCCAGCCGTTGTCCTTTGAACTACGATCTTGCCCTTAAGAAATTCCTTTGGTTTCCTGATGAGTTCAGATGGAGAATTTCCGAGATCAAAACCAGGGATCAGTTGTTCGTTAACCTCACCTGCCAGGACTATATCATCATAATTCGTTTTAAGTAAAAAGGCCTCTTCAGGATCGCGCACAAAGATTGCCTTTCTGGCTCCGAGATAAAAAAATAGGGGAGTCACAGTAAATGCCCGAAACACATCAATAATAATAACAAGCCCTTGAGCCCTTTGAGCACCTTCGAT